>JBJERK010000319.1:0-2125 GCA_051882255.1 Ruminiclostridium sp. | reverse complement strand
CGAGGCTTGAAAATAATAAACTATTCCTCTATTGAGGAAGAGCAGAACAACAGAGTTTTCCCTTCTCCCGTAACCCTTCTCACCCAAGGAGGCACCCCATGAGCCTGTTTGAAGATTTCCTTGCAAGAAAATGTACTGTATTCTGCGCCACAGAGGAAGAACAGAAAGCCTTCCAGACCTATGTCTCAGAAAGAGGAGTGTTCTGGGTTAGTAGAAACGACCCTAAAGAGTATTTTCCTCAAAAACCACCGCTGTTTTACTATATTAGCAACGGTTATCTTACATACAATTCATTCGACAACGGGACAGTTCGCTGCATAGTAAACTACCCCGACCTTGCCGAAGAAATTTCGCCGAAAGAAATCCCCTCGCCGTTAGCTTTGCTGACCTCCCGGCGGTGAGTATACCGCCCCAACGGGGAAGCCCGTAAATAAATTATATTTTACAGGAGGAATGTCTATGAAGACAACAATCACCGGAAACGTGGCAGTAGTCACAACATCAATCACAGCGGAGCAGTTCGCACAGGTTGCGAAGCGTATGCCCGAGCTTCTCACCGTCAAGGAAGACAAGACCGAGGTGTTCAAGGCTGTGGCTGTTAAGACAGGCGCAGGCTCAATCAGCAAGTACGGCGCTGAGTTTGTGGAGGGTGTAAACGGTAAGCTTGGCGTAACAATTCAGCTTCCCGCAGGTATTACAACCGACGAGGCAAAGGCTTTTGTTTACGACAAGGTAGCCGCAGCACTCCCCTACATTGAGAAGATTGAACAGGCTGTTTCCGACAACATCACAGCAATCATCGCTGCTGAGCAGGAGTTCGTAGGAGCAATCACAGTTTCCTGATCCGGGAACGTAGCTTGCAAGATACGCCAACATGACAGGGGGCGAAAGCCCCCTGAAAATCAACAACCACCAACCGATAAGAAAGGAATTAAAAATTATGATTAAGGTAATCTACAGGGACAACATCAACGCATCAGAGAAGATTGTAAGCGAAAACACAACCGTTAAGTCCTTCCTTGAAGAGGAGGGAATCGACTACTCCAGCCGCCCCCTCGCAATCGACGGCGCTATGCTCTCAGCAGGCGAGGTAAACAAGACCTTTGCAGATTTCGGCGTTACCGAGAAGTGCTACCTTACAAGCGTTGCCAAGCTTGACAACGCAGGAGAGGAGGACATTGACGGCTAATTGTCGGTAACTCCGACGCTCCCGGCGGTGAGTACACCGCCCCATACGGGAAACCGTAAAATCTATGAAAGGAATTAAGAAGAATGGCTGTATCTATAAGCAATCTGTTCGAAAGAAAATATTCTGCCCGGATAACCGATACCGCTTCATCACAGATGACGGTCTTCGCCAACATCTACTATTACATTAAAAGCAAAACTAAAGAGATGACACAAGCCAAGTGCCTCCTGTGGGATTGTGTGATCTATTCTCACCCCTCGGACGTAAAGAACTATATAAAAACCCGCGGGGATTTCGTCTGCTCCTTAATTAATCTCGAAGTATCCGAAGAGGAGTGGGCTCGTTTTGCAGAAAGCGGTATCGAAGGCTTTAATCGTCTTGACGCCGTAGAAAATTATATCGCCTCCGCAGGAGAAACAGGAATCGTCCTTGTAAGTCCCGAGGAAAAAAAGACAGTAATAATCCTGCGAAACAGCAGCGTGAACCTTACCTTTCTTGCAAATCTTGCTGCTGCTATGCCGGTATATCTTACCCCCTGGGCTTACCCGGAGGGACTTCCCGTAGGTAAGGAAACAATCGAGCTTGCCTCTCTTATCTCACAGCGCAAATGGGAAGATGTTTTTAATCTTCTGAACACAAACTACGAAGCGCACATAAGCGAGGAGCTTATGGAGGACGCAAAAAGAGTGTTCTCGAATAAGCACGAAAACACAATCAAGCAGATTGAAAGGGAAATAAATAACTGCCGCAATCAGATTCAAAGATACGAGGAGGCTATGTCCGACACTTACAAACAGCTCTATAATCTGTCAATCCGCAAGGACGGATTTCTTGCCAACAGCGAGTGCAGCGGCGAGGTTGACGAGCTTGTGGACTATATGAGAAGAACAGGCATAACAATCTTAGCTATCGAAGGAGCAAGAATCACCCTGAGAT
>JBJERK010000318.1:0-2128 GCA_051882255.1 Ruminiclostridium sp. | reverse complement strand
GGTACTTTACCGCCTTGTCACCGTTTACCGCAGAGGCAATTTCAGCAGGCGGAAACTGGGTTTCCGCAAGGGCAACTCTCGGGGATACAGGCTTTGGCTTTTCTGCCGCAACGGGCGCTGATATTACAGGTGCAGTATTTGCAGGCGTTATTGTTCCGTTATCCTTTGCTATTACGCCTCTTTCCTCCCAGAAATCCAGCGCTTCATCTACCTCGCCCTCGGGGACTCCCGTTACAGCAGAAATGTCCGCCGCAGAGAGCATTGTTCCCGCATTTCCAAGGAGATAAAGCAGTACCTTTAGCTGATTTCCCGAGGCTATCTTTATGTAATTTCTGACAACGCATGACGGAACTGCAAAAACACTTCCCCATGCGCCAAGATTCAGTATATAAGACATCGTAATTTTCCTTTATACGCAATATTTATTACAGTATAGCACAAACTCCGCTTTTTTGCAATAAAAATATTTTTCGGAAAATTTTGTAAAGCTATTGACAAAAACTGTATTACTTGCTATAATACAACTGTATTAATCGCAGTAGTACAGTTGGTACAGAAAGAGGTGATACTATGTTTGATATACGGCTGGAGGGAAAACAGCCGATTTACGAGCAGCTTTACAGCGGAATTGCCGCCCTTATCGCTGCGGGAAGCCTTGCTCCGGAGGAAAGGCTTCCTGCTGTAAGGGAGGTTGCTAAAAAGCTTGGGGTGAACCCGAATACGGTTCAGAAAGCCTACGCTCTCCTTGAACAGAACGGCTTTATCCGCTCAATTCCCGCAAAGGGAAGCTATGTTTCTCCCGAAGCAGGCGCAGCTGCGGCGCTTAAGCGAGAAAGCCTGCGAAAACTGAGAGAAGCCCTTACTGAGGCGAAAGGCAGCGGTATCGGCAAAGAGGAAGTATCCGCTTTAGCGGAGGAAATATGGGGCGGCGGAGAAAATCTGCCGTAAAAACAAAATAATAGCAAGGCTGACGAGAAGCCGCCAGATGCGAGGAAGTCGTATAATGGCTAGGCTTTGTGCCTGCCATTATGCGACTGACGAAGCAGATGGTGGTTTATCGTCAGCCTGTTGAGGAAAGGATTGGAATAGAGTATGATTGAAATAAAGGACTGCGTAATGCAGTTTGACGACAAAAATGCCCTTGACGGGATAAATCTTACAATCCCCGAGGGCTGCGCCTACGGTCTTTTGGGCTCAAACGGCGCAGGTAAGTCTACGCTCCTGCGGCTTCTTTCGGGCATTTATCGCCCTACCTCGGGAACGGCGCTTATCGACGGGGAAAGGGTTTACAATAACGTAAAAAACAAGCAGCGTGTTTTCTTTATAAACGATGAAACAGTGCAGTTTTCAAATATGACCCTTACGGATATGAAAAACTATTACAGCCGCTTTTACGACAGCTTTTCCCCTGAACTTTTCGACAAGCTTCATAAAGCAATCGAGCTGCCCCTAAAAAAACGGCTGAACACCTTCTCGAAGGGTATGAAAAGGCAGGCGGCGGTAATCTGCGGAATTGCCTGCAAAACACCTTATCTCTTTCTTGACGAGGCTTTCGACGGGCTTGACCCTACAATGAGAATAATCGTAAAACAGATGCTTATTGACGCTATGCTGGACAACAATCTTACGGTTATTTTCTCATCGCATAACCTTGGCGAGATAGACGAATTCTGCGACAGAGTAGGACTGCTCCACAACGGAAAGGTAGTTTTCGACAGAGAGCTTGACAGCGTAAAGGGCGACACAGTAAAGATACAGGCAGCCTTCCCGCAGCCCGTTTCGGCAGAGGATTTCGGGGATACCCAGATACTGCACACAGAAACCTCGGGAAGCCTTACATACATTATCGCAAAGGGCGACAGAGAGGCTATAAAGCAAAGCGTACAGCGGCTTTCGCCTAAGCTTTACGATGAAATTCCCTTAAGCCTTGAAGAAATATTTATCTACGAAATGGAGGTGCTGGGCTATGACAGCTCAAAACTCGGCGACTAAGTCCGGATTTTTACGGTATTTCCTGTATAAGCTGGGAAGCTTAAGGCAGCATATTATACTCAACTCCGTTATGGCGCTTTTTTCCTATCCTGCAATTGCGGTGGTGGGTCTGCTTACGGTTAATAAATGGAACGAA
>JBJERK010000317.1:6667-8316 GCA_051882255.1 Ruminiclostridium sp. | reverse complement strand
AAAAACGTTTATTCTTTTACTCTCCTTCAGCAGATTAAGACCAAAAGCTTTATAATAAGCACGGTAATTATCACACTTATCATTGCGCTTATCGCCGCTACAGCCAATATTCTCCCCGTTTTCCTGCTGGACAGCGAGATTTCAAAAATTGAAAACTCAATGAGCGGACAGGGCGCTTTATCAGTAAGCAAGCTTTATATCAGCAACGAGACGGAAATTGAGTTTAATTTCAATTTTTCGGAAATTGCTCCTGCACTTAAAACGGAGTACATTTCGGCGGAAGAAGCTGAAATCAAGGCAAAGGAGCTTGAAACCTCGGCGGAAGCTGCGATGCTTTCAAGAATTACACTCAGCGAACAGGGATATTTCGGTATAAGCTCCTGCTACGCCGCAGAGTCGGACGCCATAAGCGAGGGTGACTGCGGAACAATCAGCCAGATTCTTGCTAATCAGCTTAAGGCTCAGTACCTGAACTCTTTCGGAGTTCCCGAGGACAGCCTCGTTACCGCTATAAGCGAAGTAAGCGTTTCAACTATTCGCGCAGGCAAGGCGCAGACAAGCATGATTCAGGAAATAATCAATATGATAGTTCCCATGATTTCCTCGCTGGTACTGTTCATGTTCATTTTCGCCTACAGCCAGATGGTTG
The DNA here is from genome assembly GCA_051882255.1 of Ruminiclostridium sp. Taxonomy (GTDB): domain Bacteria; phylum Bacillota; class Clostridia; order Oscillospirales; family Ruminococcaceae; genus Ruminiclostridium_E. Next base: position 7,667 of record JBJERK010000317.1, on the reverse strand, counting down.
CCCAGTCGGTAGCGATTGAAAAATCCTCAAAGATTATGGAATATCTGTTGACCTCGATTAAGCCCCTTGCGGTTATTATCGGTAAGGTGCTGGCGATCTGCACGGTTTCACTTATGCAATTTCTTATTATTATTGCAGGCGGATTTATCGGCTTCCTTGTGTCGATGCCCTTCGGCATTTTCACAAAGATAAACGCGCTTGTTGCGGCTTCCGCGGCCTCGGGAATAGGCGCAGACGCTCAAGCGGTGCTTACTGATATTCAGGGGGCATTCTCCTCGGTCAACATCGGAACGCTGGTTGTTATACTTGTAACCTTTATTCTCGGCTTCCTTTTCTATTCTCTTATTGCAGGTCTTGCAGGCGCAAGCATAAGCAAAATGGAGGATCTTTCCGCTGCAATCCAGCCCATGTCCTTTATAGGAGTTCTCGGCTTCTATCTTGCTTACTTCCCCCAGATTGGCGGAACAGGAGAGCAAAACATCATGAGCACCATTTCTCATTATTTACCCATATCCTCGCCCTTCTGTCTCCCCTCGGCATATATGCTTGGACAGGTAAGCGCAGGAGAAGCGGTAATTTCTCTGCTTATACTGTTGGCTTCGGTAGTTGTTCTTACTTTGCTTGTGGCTAAGGTTTATGAGCACATTGTGCTTCATACGGGCAACAGGCTAAAGATTTCGGATATGCTGAAAATGGCTAACGAAAGCAAGGGTACTAAATAATTGAACACAATACAGCTAAGCCGCCTGCAGGTTGACTGCAGGCGGCTTTGGTGTGTTATCGGGTAAATGGAATATACTGCTTTGACGGAAAGCCTGCGATATGGGAGAGACAGCGCGCGGCTGCCGAAGGCAGCCGCAATTTGCGCCGCCGCTGAAGCGGCGGCGCGGCTTAACTCCCCCATTTTGCAAAGCTGAGGAAAGCCTGCGATATGTGAAAGACAGTGCGCGGCGGCTTTAGCCGCCGCGCAGATTCGCGCCGCCGCTGAAGCGGCGGCGCG
>JBJERK010000317.1:0-6567 GCA_051882255.1 Ruminiclostridium sp. | reverse complement strand
CCCTGATAAGTCTCCAGCTCAGCCATTCTCTTATCAATCCCGCCAAGCACAGAAATCTTGTCTGCACTCCATAAAGGCGCCGCAAGCTTCTTCTTGTCCCCGTCCCCGGTTATCCGCTCGATAACCGTTTCCGGCGGCAGCAGCTCCAGCTGACCTATAACCGTATCAATATAATCCGCCTTTTCAAGAGGCGTATATTCCCCGCTTTCGTACATTTCGCAAAGCCTTGTGCCTATTATAACGTGAAGCAGGTGTATTTTTACCCCGTCAGGCCGAAGCTTGCCAAGAACTCTTGCTGATTCAAGCATATTTTCCCGATTCTCCCCCGGCAGTCCGTCGATTATATGCACACAGACCCGTATTTTTTTATTTTTGAGCAGGCGGTATCCCTCCAGAAATTCTGCAAAACTATGACAGCGGTTTATTCTCGCTGCGGTTTCATCATAAACCGTCTGCAACCCCAGCTCAACCGTTACGGACACAGGAAGAGAAGCGATAATCTCCGCCTTTTCCTCGTCTATGCAGTCTGCTCGTGTTGCAATAGCAATACCCTCGGCGCCGCAGCTTACTGCCTCAGAAAGCATAGCTTCAAGCCTTCCGGATGTGCAGTAAGTGTTGGAGTGAGCCTGAAAATAGGCGATAATTCCCGCAGCCGGGTACTTTTCCCGTATCCGCTTTTCTTCAAGCAGATACTGCTCCCTTACGGAAAGCCTGCTTGAAGCGGTAAAGTAGCCGCTTCCCCCGTCGCAGAAAATACAGCCGCCGAGTCCCCTTGTCCCGTCTATGTTGGGGCAGGTAAACCCGGCGTCAATTACTGCTTTGAATATCCTTTTTCCGTAGGTGTGACGGTTGTGATAGCTTAAGGTATGGTAGCGCTTGTTGTCGTCGGAAAAAGGAAAAGGATTCATATCGTAACTCCCTTTCCCGTACCGCATACTGCCGCAACGCTTAAAAGATAGTCCTTGTTTACCTCTGCTCCCGCCGCCGCAAGCGCACCGCTTACGCAGTCGTAGGCAGTTTCTGGGGTGTTGTTCTCTCTGCTTAAATGCCCAAGCATAATAGAAACCGTACCGGATTTTATAAGCTCTCTGGCAAAGGAGCCGCTGTCGCCGTTGGAAAGATGCCCCATGTCGGAGCGTATGCGCTGCTTCAATGAGGGCGGGTATTTAAGGTTTCTTGTGAGCATTTCAAGGTCGTAGTTGGCTTCAAGGAGAACGAACCTGCTTCCGAGAAGAGCAGCTCTTACCTCGTCGGTAACTCTGCCTAAATCCGTGCAGATTGCCGCCTTTGTATCAGCAGTTGAAAATGTGTAGCCTACACTTTCAGCGCTGTCGTGGGGAGTTCTGAAGGCGAAAACATCCATATTTACTGGGGCTGTTTCAAGGTCATCGGTAAGCCGCAAATCCGCTGTAGCCGCCGCCTTACCCTTTTCAATTATGGCACGAAGCGTCCCTTCTGAGCCGTAAATCGGAACGTCAAGGTGCTTTGTAAGCTGCAAAAGCCCGCCGATATGGTCGATATGCTCGTGGGTTATAAAAACAGCCCTTACGTTTTCGGAGCTTCTTCCCGCAGCCTCCAGCCCCTCGCAAAGCGCCTTATAGCTGCACCCAACGTCCACAAGAATACCCTCGCCGTTATTTTCTATGTAGGTGCTGTTCGCCTTGCTGGAGCTGAACAGCGACACAATTCTCATTTATTCCAACATTCCTTTCAATTTTCGACATATATCAATCAAGAAAAACGGCGACAAGGTTAAACAATGCCGCCGATATTTTCAGTTTTTATCCTGCGTATGCAGTCCTGCTCTTAAAGCGCCTTTCTCATGCTGTCCGGGAATGAGCGCTTTACTATATCCGCACCAAGTCCTCTGAGCTTTCCGTCCATATTCTCATATCCACGCTCAATATGGTAAATATCCTCTATCTCGGTTGTTCCCTGAGTGCTGAGTCCTGCAATAATAAGCGCAGCCCCTGCTCTCAGGTCAGCAGCCTTTACAGGCGCACCTGTAAGGTGATCAACGCCCTCTATAACAGCAACCTTTCCGTCTACGGAAATGTCCGCTCCCATTCTTCTCAGCTCGTCCACATAGCGGAAACGGTTGTCAAAAATTCCTTCGTTAATAATGCTTGTTCCCTTTGCAAGAGTAAGCAGCGCCGCAAGCTGGGGCTGCATATCGGTGGGGAAGCCGGGGTGAGGCATTGTCTTTACTGTAATGCGCTCATAGTTGTCCTGACCGATTACTCTTATGCTGTCGTCGTATTCCATAACCACAACGCCGATTTTTCTAAGCTTTGAGGTTATAGGCTCTAAATGCTTCGGTATAACGTTCTTTATAAGTGCGTCGCCCTTTGTAGCAGCAACTGCAATCATAAAGGTTCCCGCTTCAATCTGGTCGGGAATAATGGTATATTCTGCGCCGTGAAGGCGGCTTACGCCCTTGATTTTGATTACGTCTGTGCCTGCGCCCATAATATCTGCGCCCATAGAGTTGAGGAAGTTGGCAAGGTCAACGATATGGGGTTCTTTAGCGGCATTTTCAAGGATTGTAAGTCCCTCTGCCTTTACTGCCGCAAGCATGGCGTTTATAGTAGCGCCTACGGAAACCTTATCGAAATAAATCTGTGTTCCGAAAAGGAAATCCGACTTTATATCAACAATACCGTGTTCTATTGTACATTTTGCGCCCAGAGCACGGAAGCACTTCAGGTGCTGATCCATTGGTCTGTCGCCCAAATCGCAGCCGCCGGGCATGGGTACCTGAGCGTGACCAAAGCGGCTCAGCAGGGTTGCAAGGAAGTAATAGGAAGCTCGCATTGAGCGGGCAAGCTCATAAGGAACGGGCATATCCCGCACATTTCTGGGGTCTATACGGATAGTGGAGTTGTTAATAATCCTGACCTCGGCGCCAAGCTCCTTTAAAATCCGCAAATCTATTGAAACATCGTTTATAGAAGGTACATTTTCAAGAATACAAGGTTCATCGGAAAGAATTACAGCAGGTATAATAGCTACTGCGGCATTCTTCGCGCCGCTTATTTCTACCTCGCCGGTAAGTCGTTTTCCGCCGTTTATTATAAATTTATCCAAAATATTAACCTCTTTATTTACCGTTGCCGGTATTGATAAAGCGCTTATAAAAGGACAAAGCGCAGAAAAATACGCACCATATATGAATAAAATAAACCGTATAAGCTGAAATCATAGGATTTATTTTATTTAAATATGCCGCACTTGTGCTGTTGTGCCTGTATATTATAGCACAAAAACATAAAAAAATAAATACCTTTTCTGTAAAATCTACATTTTCACCATATATTTTTGACGTATGCTTTACATTTATACAGAAAAAACTGCCGCAAAAAAGGGCAAAAAAGAATGAAACGCCTTAAAGCCGATAAACAGGGCAATTCCCCGCCTTTCCTGCGTGAAACTGCCCTATCAATTACAAAGGTAAATTTGCACAATAATTTTACTCGGAGGCTTCGGCAAGCGTATCCTCAGAGCTTTCCGCTTCGCTTGTTTCAGCTGCGGCGGTGGTTGTGGGAAGGGTTTCAGCCACAACGGTATCGGGAGGCTCGGTCGCCTTGGTGGTTTTCGATTTCTTCTTTGTGGTTTCCTCGGTAACCTCAGGCTCCATTCTTACAATTGTGATTTTCTCGATAATTATATTCTCGATAGGCTTTGAGGCAGTTCCCACAGTATCGTCAACCACGTTGCCCTTTACGACCTCTACTGAGCTTATCTTCTCCAGCACATCAAAGCCGTCGATAACCTGTCCGAAAACGGTAGACTGTCCGTCAAGCTGGTAAAGTCCGCCTACGGAGGCATATTTTTCCCGTACCTCCTTCGGTATTCCGTTCAGCTTTTTCAGATAATCCTCATAGTATTTCTTGTCCTCATCGGTAAGGCGGGAAACAATTTCCTCGTCGGCAAGCTGCCCCGAAATAGTTTCAATTATCTTGTCTATATCCTGAGGGGTATTGTTGTCCACAATATAGAACTGACCGTAGCTGCCCTTGGAATTTGCAGCAAAGCATAAAGCGCCATAGAAATTGCGGGCGGAGTCGGAAATTTCAAGGGGCACATACTGGGCGTCGGGGATTTTTCCGTCGGAGCCGTCGCCGTTAAGAGAGCCGCCCTGGATCGCATAGTTGTCGATTACACGGTGAATTGTCTTATAATCGTAATAGCCCCGCTCAGAGAACTCGGTAAAGCGCTGAACGGAATTCGGCGCAACCTCGGGAAACAGCTTTGCGGTTATATCGCCGTAGTCCATTATGCTGATTATTGCATAAATGTCCCCTGTTTCGATTGTAACGTCCCCTAAATTTCCTACTGCCTTTTCCCCGCCGCAGCCGCCTGCTGTAAGCATAAGCCCTGCCGCAAGAAAAGCGACAGCCTTTTTTGCAAATCCCCTCATTCTTATTCCCCCTATTCAGCGGAATTGTACTCGGTTAAAGTTATCTTGTTGATTTTAAGCTCCTCGGTTGGCTTTCCCGAATTTTCATCAACGGGCGCCTCACAGATAGCCTCGATTACCTCAAAGCCCTCTATCGTCTGGGCAAAAACGGTGTAGCAGCCTGCAATATGAACAACTCCCTCGTTTTCAACAAAGGCGTCGATTACCTCGTCGGGCATTATCCGTGCCCCATCCTTGTTGGTCATATTCTTAAGCTGAGTTACTTCTTCTTCCGTGGGAGCCTTGTTGTTGACAATGAAAAATCTGCTGTCGGAATAGCCGGGAGTGCCGCTGTATGAGCAGATAGCGCCCTTGAAGGTCCACAAATCCGGAGTATATTCGTTGGCAACAAGCTGTCCGTCGTCGGTTACGCCCTGATTGTACTGGTCGTTGCACGCCCCCGACATAAAGAAAGCCTTATCAACTACGGCGTAAATTTCCTTTCCGTCGTAATAGCCCTCATTTACACGATTTACGAAATTCTTAACCGTGTTGGGAGCGTATTCCTCGTACAGAACAGCCTTTATCGTGCCCTTTGTTGTTTCTATAACAGCCTCAGTCTGACCCTCTTTTGGCGGGTCGAACTGGACAAAGCGCATATTCTCGTAATTATAGGTGCCAACAGCGCTGGCAGTGCCGCTGTTTCCTGTAAAAGAACAGCCCGAAGCCGCAAGCAGACCGAAAGCTGCGGCTAAGGCAGCAATAATTTTCTTCAAGATAGTATTTCCTTTCTGATAATAACCTTTTGTGGCAGTAAGACTTACTGCCACAAAATTATTATATTACATTTCAGCATTTAAGTCAAGCCCCGATTAGCGGGCAATCGGCTTTACAACCGTACCCTGTCTTGTTTCCTCAACGCTGTAGCCGAGGGCGGTTATCTGCGCTCTTATTTCGTCTGCAAGAGCAAAATTCTTCGCCTTTCTTGCCTCTGCCCTCTTTTCCAGCAGCTCCTTAACCTCTGCTGGGATTTCATCGGCGCAGTCCTCCTTTTTAACCGACTTTTCAGCAGCCTCGATAAGTCCGAGAGAAAGAACTCTGTCCATTTCAGCAATCGCTTTAAGCTTTGTTGCTGCGTTTGCGTCTGCTTTAAGTGCATCGTAAAGGGCGGTTACTGCAAGAGATGTGTTAAGGTCGTTATCGAGAGCAGCCCTGAAGCCGCCGAGGATTTCCGAAAGCTTATCCTGCTGTACTTCCCCGTTCTTTTCGGGGAGCAGTCCTGCTATCTTTGCGGTAAGCTTGTTGTAGGCAGCAGCAGCGTTATCAAGGTTCTCGTAGCTGAAAACAAGGGACTTGCGGTAGTGGGACTGCATGCAGAAGAAGCGGTAAACAAGGGGATTGTAGCCCTTTTCTTCAAGGAGAGAAACGGTAAGGAATTCTCCCGAGGACTTGCTCATTTTTCCGCTGTTTGTGTTGAGGTGGTGAACGTGGAACCAGTACTTGCACCACTCGTGTCCTAAATAAGACTCGCTCTGGGCAATTTCGTTGGTGTGGTGGGGGAATGCGTTGTCGATTCCGCCGCAGTGCAGGTCAAGATATTCACCTAAGTGCTTCATGCTGATGCAGGAGCACTCGATATGCCAGCCCGGATAGCCCACGCCCCATGGGCTGTCCCATTTAAGCTCCTGTGAGTCGAACTTGGACTTTGTGAACCAGAGGACAAAGTCCGCCTTGTTGCGCTTGTTTCCGTCTGCCTCAACGCCTTCTCTTACGCCTACCGCAAGGTCTTCCTCGGTAAAATCGTTGAAAATATAGTACTTTTCGAGCTTTGATGTATCAAAGTAGATATTTCCGCCTGCCTCATAGGCATAGCCCTTTTCGATAAGGCTTTCAATTACACGGATAAACTCGTCAATGCAGCCCGTCGCAGGTTCAACCACGTCGGGGCGCTTGATATTGAGCTTTTCGCAGTCTGTAAAAAAAGCGTCGGTATAGAATTTAGCAATCTCCATAACCGTCTTATGCTCCCGCTTTGCGCCTTTAAGCATCTTATCGTCGCCTGTGTCGCCGTCGCTGGTGAGGTGTCCTACATCGGTTATATTCATTACTCTCGTTACGTCATAGCCGATAAAGCGGAGGTACTTTTCAAGAACGTCCTCCATTATATA
>JBJERK010000316.1:0-8381 GCA_051882255.1 Ruminiclostridium sp. | reverse complement strand
TATAAGGAATATGCTTGGAATCCAGCCGGGCAGCCTTATCGGTCATTCCCTTAAGGCTCTCCTTGACCTGTTTGACAATCATGATTTAGAGCAGGCTATGCGAAGCTGGAACAACGAGTCTGTACTGGACTACGAGAGGTTTCCTTTTTATGCAGACGGCAGCAAGGAGGCAAAATACCTGCGTATTCGCCTGCTGCCCTCCCAGAACGGGGAAACGGTTATTGCAATTCTTGACGAAACAAACGACGCAAGGCGGGAGCAGGCGCTTGAGGACGCAGTAAATATGGCAATAAGCGCCAACAAGTCAAAAAGCGTCTTTCTCTCAAATATGTCCCACGATATACGCACTCCAATGAATGCGGTAATCGGCTTTGCAACCCTTGCCATGGCAAATGCAGACAACACCGAAAGGGTAAAGGATTATCTTACGAAAATTCTTTCCTCCAGCAACCACCTGCTCTCTCTTATAAACGATATTCTTGATATGGGCAGGATTGAAAGCGGAAAGATACAGCTTGAAGAAAGGGCAGCCAACCTTTCCGATATGCTCCACGACATCAAGACTATAATCACCGGTCAGATTCACGCAAAGCAGCTGGAGCTGTATATGGACGTTATGGACGTTACCGACGAGGACGTTCTGTGCGACAAGACGAGAATAAATCAGGTGCTTCTGAACCTTCTCTCCAATGCAATTAAGTTTACTCCACCGGGAGGTACGGTTTCCGTCCGTGTAACCCAGATACATAATGCACCAAAGGGAAAGGGGCTATACGAAATCCGTGTAAAGGATACGGGAATAGGTATGAGTCCCGAATTTGCGGAGCGTATTTTCGAGCCCTTCGAGCGGGAGCGCACTTCAACCGTCAGCAAAATACAGGGTACCGGTCTTGGAATGGCTATTTCCAAGAATATTATTGATATGATGGGCGGTACGATAACTGTTCATACCGAGAAGAATAAAGGAACAGAATTTGTTATAAGCCTTTGCCTGCAGCTCTGCTCCGAACACCGAAGCGTTGAAAAAATCGCTGAGCTTGCAGGGCTTAAGGCGCTTGTGGCAGACGACGATTTCTACACATGCGACAGCGTAACGAAAATGCTGGTTCAGGTGGGTATGCGCTCCGAATGGACTCTTTCGGGCAAGGAGGCGGTGCTTCGTGCAAAGCAGGCTCTTGAGCTGAACGACGCCTTCCACGCCTATATAATAGACTGGCGCCTGCCGGATATGAACGGTATCGAGGTTACAAGGCAAATCCGCTCCCTTGGCGACAAAACCCCAATAATAATTCTTACCGCCTACGACTGGTCTGATATTGAGACGGAAGCCCGTGCGGCGGGCGTTACCGCCTTCTGCTCAAAGCCTATGTTTATGTCCGACCTGCGGGAATCCCTGCTGAGCGCCCTCGGACGTCAGAAGGAGGAGCAGGATAAGCTTCTTCCTGCTGCTGAGCCAACGGACGATTTCAGCAGTAAGCGCTTACTTCTGGTTGAAGATAACGAGCTCAATATGGAAATTGCCTGCGAGATACTGAAAAATTACGGCTTTGAGGTTGATACCGCCGAAAACGGCAGGGAAGCAGTAGCGAAAATCTCCGCTTCCAAGGTCGGCGAATACGACCTTGTGCTTATGGACATACAGATGCCTGTTATGAACGGCTATGAGGCAACACGAGAGATAAGAGCGCTGGAAAATCCCGCTCTTGCCGCTGTTCCGATAGTCGCTATGACCGCAAACGCCTTTGACGAGGACAGAAGAACAGCCAAGGAATGCGGTATGGATGGCTTTATTTCCAAGCCCATCAATATCGAGGAGGTTATAAGCTCAATCCGCAGCGCACTGGATAAGTCGGATAGCTGATAAAAGCGAAAATGAAGCTGATAACAAGAAAAAAGTAATCAATAGCAAAAACGCCTCCCGCTCAGAATAACGGGAGGTTCTTACTATTGCTTTTTGTTCGTATTTGTCTTACACTCGGAACAGTCCTTTTCCGGCTTTACGGGAACCGAAAAGGAGTATAAATCCTTGTAGCTGCAGAATTTCTCGTTGCAGTCGCAGTTTCCCGAGGGAATTAGCCCTGTGCAGTCCCCTGAGCAGACTGCGTTCATATAGCTGTCCCTGATTGCTTCCTCATCGGGAAATTCGTTATAGCCGTCCTTTGGTTTCTTGTTCATAGAAATCTCCTTTCTGAACAGTACTTTTCTATACAAGTATTGTTCCTTGGAGATTATTATATATTCTTGTTTTTATGCGGCATTTTCTGCATTTATTTCGTAATTTTAACTCCGATAAGTGTAATATCATCGCAGTAATCCCGCTTTGCGGAAAGCTTAAGCGCCTCGCCGACAGTAGAAACGATTTTTTCAAGGTCTGCGTTTTTCTCCCGAAGCAGAAGCTGCTCCAGCCAGGAGGTATTTATCTCCGCCCCGTCGCTGGTCATAAGCACCACGTCACCTGCCGCAAGGCGGAAGCTTTTTCCGTTGTAATCCACCCCGAAGGTTACTCCCAGCGGCGTTCCGCAGCCCGAAATCTCTGCGAATTTTCCGCCGCAGCGCACATAGGTTGAAGCGCCGCCTGCCTTGTACAGCAGAACTTCTCCCGTATAAAGGTCAATCCTGCAAACGTCAAGGGTAGCAAAGCTTTCGTCTGCCGATTTTACCATAAGGGAGGTATTCAGCATCTCCAGAGAAGCGTCCATATCAATTCCCGCTTTTAATAGCTTTGATAACATTCCGCAGGCAAAGGAGCTGTCAATCCTTGCTCTGCTTCCGCTTCCCATTCCGTCGGATATTATCATATAAAGATGACCGTTTCCGTCGTTGAAGCAGTCGCAGCAGTCTCCGTTCCTGCGGTTTCCCGTTTTGCTTTTCTGGAAAATCTTCGTTTCTGCGTCGTAAAGTGCCCGCTCTGAAATGGTAATATGAAGCCTGTCCTCCTTTTCGGAAATCATCGGCAGGTCAAATTCCTTTCTGAGCGCAAAGGAAAGCTTTTCAGCAAGCTCCTCCGCCGAAAGCTCCCCGCTGCCGCAGTATGCGTCAATCGTAAGCCGTCCGTCTATCTTAAGCGCCATAGCGTGGGGCTCGGAAAGCCCCTCTTCTGCTAAAAGCTCCTCGGTTTTATCGGCGGCGTTGCTGTCGAAAACCTCGTTTTCCGTAAGCTCCTCTGCCATTTTTTTAAGTATTGTTTCTGTGGCAGTAAGCTGACTTGTAAGAACGCTTCTCATTTCCGCCATTTTTCTTGCAGCGCTTTCCGCTGAACAGAAAACAGCGTACTGCCTGTTAAGGGCAGCGGCAAGCTCTGTTCTCCTGTCGCAGTCTCCGAAAATCCCGCTTAAGGTTGTCTCGTCCACAAACCGTCCTTTTTTTAGCTCGCTAACCGCCTTGTTCATAACGTCTGAGGTGTTGTTGTAGGAATCTCCCCAGCATTTCATACTCATAGGGCAGCTGCGGCACACCTTGTCCGATGCTTTCTGATAAACCCAGGAAATATCCCGTACATTCTCTCCGTCAAGAGCCTCCGCCGTCTGAATTACAGCTTCCCGCATATCGGATACTGCGCTTCCCATATTTTCAAGCTTTTTTCCGAAGGCGGCGTATGGCTTAGGAGAAGCCGAAATTTCAAATCTGCTCCTGTTTTTATAGACAGGTATATATTTTTCGGGAACAGCCATATAAAGCACCGCCGCCGCTGTTCCCGAAACAGCGGAAATTGCGGGGTTTACCTCGGCTCCTGTAAAGAACATTCCTGCCGCTAACGTAAGGATAAGACCGCAGGCACGGGTTATCCTGCCGTATCTTCCCGTGAACATTACTATGGGCGCAGAAAGGGCAAGAACTATGCAGGAGGGTGCAAAATCCGGATTTCCCGCAGCAATTCCCGCCGCTGCTACTATTGCGGTTATGGGTGCAGCGGCTTTGTTTTCCCGCTCAGAGGCGTAAAGCAAGGCTATTGCACCAAGAAAAATACCGGGATTAAAAATTCCCATATCAATTCCCGAAAGCTCAGCCGTTACAAAGAGAAAAACCGTTCCTGCACAAAAGGCAAGCCCGCCGTCAGCGGTTATTCTGTCGCTTTCCGCCTCCGCTCTGAGCTTTCCTGCACATAAAGCGCATATCCCCGCAATAAGTCCTGCTCCTGCACCAAAAAATATATCCGAAAGCTGATTTGCAGTAAATACGTTTGCAGTAAAAACGCATATTCCCGCCGCCGCTGATACTCCTGCGTTTACAGCTAATGAGCCGTTTGCAAGAAGAAACCGAAGCGCCGCAATAACTATAAGAGCGGCTATGTAGGGTATTGCGTTTTCAAGCCCGCCCGAAACCGCCAGCCCCGCCGCCGCACCTACAAATGCAAACAGACATTCAATACCGTTCAGCCCGCACATAAGCGCTGCCGCAAGGGGAGAAATCCGCCCGAAAAGGGGAGCGCAGGACAGCAGGAATCCCGCCGCTCCTATTATAAGTCCCCGTAAAAAGCCAATATCCCTTACTTTGACATCGGATACCGCATTAATGCTTTTTTCCAATTTTATCCGTCCTTTCGCAGTCCCTTCGGACTCGTTTTTATACATGATAATATAAAAACTGCGAAAAGTTTGTCAAAACAAGGGATATTCCTATTTTTTGGCTGAAATCGTATTGCAGAGATTAACAAAATCCTGCATTTTTAGTTCTTCGGGTCGTGCAGTCGCCTTAATTCCGCAGGCGTTGAGCATTTTTGCAAGCTCGTCTTTGGAAAGTCCAAGGGCTCCGCTTAAGGGATTGAGTATCTGCTTTCGCCGCTGTGCAAAGGCCGCCCGCACAATACGGAAGAAAAGTCCTTCGTCAGATACGCTGTACTTGCCCGCCTTATCAATATCAAGCCTGATAACTGCGCTGTCCACCTTAGGGGAGGGCATAAAGCTGCCTCTGCCTACCCTGAACAGGGTTTTCGGGGTGCTGTAGTAGTTGACCGCAACGGTAACTGCGCCGCAGTCCCGCTCGCCAACCTTAGCGCAAAGTCTGTCCGCCGCCTCCTTCTGCACCATAACCGTAACAGCGGTTATAGGAAGCCGTTCTTCAAGCAGCCGCATTATAACAGGCGAGGTTATATAGTAGGGCAGGTTTGCGCAGACGTAAATCTCCTGAAAACCGCCCAGCTTTTCAGCAATCAGCTTCTTAATGTCGGTTTTCATAACGTCGGCGAAAACAATTTCGATATTGTCAAATTCTGCAAGGCTTTCCGCCAGCAGAGGCTTAAGCCGCTCGTCAATTTCAATTGCTAAAACCTTGTCGCACCTGAGCGCCAGCTCCTTTGTAAGCACGCCAACTCCCGTTCCTATTTCAATAGCCGCCGCTCCCTTTTTACAGCCGCCCATTTCGGCGATTTTAGGGCAGACCGAGGGGTTTATAAGAAAGTTCTGACCAAGAGCCTTTGAAAAGGAAAAGCCGTGCCTTGCGAAAAGCTCCTTTATAGTTCCGATATTTGTAAGCTCCATCAGCAAAGTTCCTTTCCCGTATCTGTTTCACGGTCGGGGGAGGGCTTTCTGATTATGGAGTTTTTCGGAAAAGCGGCAGGGTAGGGGATTTTAAGCTGTTCGGTTGCGTGGTTAGCTATCCTTACGCTTTCGCCCTTTAAATTATACATTTCCTGCGGGTTAAAGGGTACAGGCTCTCCCTTTGGGGGCAGTATTTCAAGCGGGTCGTCAAGGGTGAAATAGTTCCTCTGTGTAATGTCAAGAACCCCGTTTTCATAGCCGCTGACAACTCCGCAGAAGTCGTACTCCCTGAAATAGCCGCTGTCCTCGTAGTACTGGTCGGCGTCCTCATGGTCGTAGAAGAAGCCTGTGCAGTATCTTCTGTGGCTTACCTTGTAAACCTCGTCAAGTACCCATTTCGGCGGCTTTTCGCCCTTGCAGGCGCAGTCCAGCGCCTTTCGGTAAGCGTTTGTAACGGTTGCAACGTAGTAGGAGGATTTGGCTCTGCCTTCGATTTTAAGGCTGGTAACTCCTGCTTCAAGCAGGTCGTCTATATGCTCAATCATACAGAGGTCCTTTGCATTGAGTATGTAGGTGCCCCTGTCGTCCTCGGTTATTTCGTAGTTCTGACCTTGCCGCTTTTCCTCGGTTATAAAGTATTTCCAGCGGCAGGGCTGCGCACATGCCCCTCTGTTTGCGTCACGGTTTACAAGATATTTAGAGAGCAGGCACCTGCCCGAAAAGGAAACGCACATAGCCCCGTGAACAAAAGCCTCGATTTCCATATCCGAGGGTATATTCTTTCGTATTCTTGCAATTTCCGAAAGGCTTACCTCTCTTGCAAGCACAATCCTGTTTGCGCCAAGGCGGTAAAGCTCCTTGGCGGTTTCGTGGTTCATAATGCCCACCTGGGTTGAAGCGTGAATATCAAGTCCCGGGGCGAATTTACGCACCATAGCCATAACGCCTATATCTGCGGCGATAACTGCATCAATACCTGTTTTCTGCGCTTCGGCAATAAAATCGGGAAATTGTTCAGCTTCATCATTTGTAGGAACGGTGTTGCAGGTGAGGTAAACCTTGACCCCTCGTTCATGGGCGTAGCTTACCGCCTTCTGCAAGCCCTCCATATCGAAGTTTTTCGGGGTCGCCCTCATTCCGAAGCTTGTTCCGCCCAGATATACAGCGTCGCAGCCGTAGTCAACCGCCGCTTCAAGACATTCGTAATCTCCCGCAGGGGAGAGAAGCTCCGCTTTGTTATTCAATGGCAGTTCCTCCCTCTGTAGGTGAAATCTGAGCAAGAATAAGATTCTGCTCGTGTTCCTCGTGTGTTTTAGCGTAGTAAACCTCGCCGGTTTCCTCGTTTGCACAGAAATAGTAGTATTCCGTATAAGGCGCATAAAGTACCGCCTTTATAGCGTCAAGTCCCGGGTTGCAGATTGCTCCCGCAGGAATACCCTTGCGGACATAAGTGTTATATGCGTCGTAGATACGGGATTTTGCCGAGTCTGTGCCTGTAATAAAGGGCTTTATATCGTTTTCAACGTAAAGCACGGTAACGTCCGACTGGAGATAGGGGAATTCCTCGGATTTTCTTATTCTGTTGAGGAAAACGCTTGCAACAAGCTCCATATCCTCAACGCTTGCCGCTTCCTTCTGTACCATAGAAGCAAGGGCGATAACCTCGTCGAGAGTCATATTCATCTCGCCCATCTTCTTGTACATTTCACGGGTCATCTTGTCGTTGAAGTTTGAATACATTTTCTTTGCGGCTTCCTCTGCGTTTTCAAGGGAGTCCTCGTGCATTTTCTGCTCGGCTTCCTCTAAGGTCATATCGTCGGTAGCCTTAGCGCCCTCCTCCATAGCGTTTATAACGTAGAAGTCGTAGGTATCGGGGAAGAGGTAGCCCTCAAGCTGGTTGAACTTAAGGGAACTTTCCTTAACTCTGCGCTCAAAGTCGTAGTTATTCTGCACCTTCTTGTAGAACTGCTCAAAATCCTCCGCAAAGCAGACGTTGTTTTCTTCGAGCAGCTCGCCTATATCCTTTGCGGTCATGCCTTCAACAATTCTTAAGGTAATAGTTTTCTGCTCCGTTTTTTTCGTTCTTATTTCGTGGAGCAGGGTGCTGTATGACATAGTTGAGCTTATAGTATAGGTTCCGGGCAGGAAATCGCTGTCCTTGCCTGTAAACTCTGCGAACGCCTTAAAGAATTTCGGGGATTTTATAATATTGTTTGCTGCAAGAATAGCTGTAACGGTGTCAAGGTCGGCATTCTGAGGGATTTCAATATCAAGCTTGAATTCCGTAGCCGCAATACCCGTAAGGTCAAGGCTCCAGGTTACAATATAGGTTGATGCGAAAGCCGCCGCACCAACGATTATAACCGAAAGGAAAATTCCGAGCAGGATATAGGCAAAGGTTCTTGAGCGCTGGCGCTGCCTTTCGTAGCGGGCGCGCAGCTCCCTTATTCTCCGTCTTTCCGCACGGCTCTGAGGAGAATCTTCTTCCTCCTCTTCCACCTTATCCGTTTTTTCCCGTCCGACAGCGGTCATTGTGCGGGTTGCGGTATCGTCGTAATGCTCCTCCTCGCCGTATTCCTGAACATCATCGTAATCCTCAGGCTCTTCTTCGGGCATAACAGCCTTTCCCGCAGGTATATCCGAGTAGTCGGGAGTCTCGCCGATAGCCTCTGAAAGGCTTGAAACCGGGGCTTCCTGTCTTTGCTTTGCCTTCCCGGCAGGCTTCGCCTGTTTAGTCTCTCTTTTTTCCTGCCTTTTCGGCTCGTCCTTTATCTCTAAAGCGGGATTTTCGGTATTTTTGGGCAGTTCCGTTTTCTCCCCGTCATCGCTTCTTTCCCTGACAGCAGGCGAAGAGCTTCTGCTGCGCTTCTTGCTCTCAATTGAGAAAAGAACGTCTTCAACGGT
>JBJERK010000315.1:0-8394 GCA_051882255.1 Ruminiclostridium sp. | reverse complement strand
CGGCGACCACTATATAAAGCTCTGCCACGGTCGGGATTACAGCGACTGCCCCATAGAAAGGGGCATTTATTCGGGCGGCGCAACAAGCGTTATGACCGTCTTATCACGAATGACAGAAATATAAGGAGTTTTTTTGAAATGACAACCGTTATCGCAAGCGCAGGTCTTGCAGTAAACGAAAGAATAGAAATCCGCCGCAACAGGCTTGTGGGCAAAAGCAAGGACAAGCCCACAGGAAAGCGGGTGTGCATTGTTACAGGCACCCACGGCGACGAGCTTGAGGGGCAGTACGTCTGCGCCGAGGCAGCAAGAATACTGACGGAAAATCTGTCCCTGTTAAACGGTATTGTGGACATTTACCCCGCCTTAAATCCTCTGGGCATTGACAGCATAACAAGGGGAATACCCCTTTTCGACCTGGATATGAACAGGATTTTCCCCGGTACCGCCGACGGCACAATGGCGGAATGTCTTGCCGCCGATATTATTGCGGATATAACAGGAGCGGATATATGCATTGACATTCACTCCAGCAACATCTACCTTAAGGAAATCCCGCAGATAAGAATAAACGAGGTAAGCGCAGAGGAGCTTGTACCCTACGCAAAAATGCTCAACTGCGACTTTATCTGGGTACACAGCGCCGCTACCGTGCTGGAAAGCACTCTTGCATACAGCCTTAACTCCGTCGGTACAAAAACCCTTGTGGTGGAAATGGGAGTGGGTATGAGAATTACAAAGGAATACTGCCGCCAGCTTATCGGGGGCATTTTCAACCTGCTCAGAAATCTTGGTATGTGGTCGGGAGAAACGGAAGAGATCCGTGAGCCTATAATTTCGGGAGAACGGAAGGTTGACTTTGTGAACAGCGGTGCAGACGGCATTTTTGTGCCCTGCGTTGAGCATTGGGTTGACATTGAAAAAGGGGAGCATATCGGTGACGTTATCGACCCTGTTACGGGTAAGACTGCGGAGCGGGTTACTGCGCCCTGCAACGGAAAAATATTCACCCTACGGGAATTTCCTATTGTTTACGGCGGCTCTCTTATAGCAAGAATACTGGGAGGTGAGGAAAATGCATAAGCAGACTCTTTATTCTATCCAATCCCCCTACCGCCAGCCCATGGACGTTATCGGCTTTCGCTTCGGAAAGGGAGAAAAAGCTCTTTGCGTTGTGGGCGCTATGCGGGGCAACGAGGTGCAGCAGATGTATGTCTGCGCTCAGCTTGTAAGCCGCCTCAAGGAGCTTGAACGGGAGGGCTGTATCTGCGGCGGAAAGGAAATAATGATAATTCCCTGTGTGAATTATTATTCAATGAATATCGGAAAGCGTTTCTGGACAATGGACAACACCGATATTAACAGAATGTTCCCCGGCTACGACCTTGGGGAAACAACTCAGCGTATAGCCGACGGGGTTTTCAAGGAAATACAGGGCTACACCTACGGCGTACAGCTTGCAAGCTTCTATCAGCAGGGCGATTTCCTGCCCCATGTAAAGCTTATGGAAACGGGCTTTACCGACCATGAGATTATGAAGGATTTCGGGCTTCCCTACGCCTTCGTAAGAACTCCCCGACCCTACGATACAACCACCCTTAACTACAACTGGCAGATTTGGGAAACAAGAGCCTTTTCCCTTTACACGAATGCAACGGACAACATTGACGAAAGCTCCGCAAAGGCTGCGGTTGACGCAATTATCCGCTTTATGGTGCGCCGCGGGATAATAAAAACACGGGTAAGCAGCGGATATGTTACGGAAATCATAAACGAAAACCGTCTTTTACAGATTCATTCCCCCGTTTCGGGAATATGCAAGAGCTACGTTCAGACAGGTGACGAGCTGAGAAGCGGCGACCTGCTCTGCGAGATAACCGACCCGCTGGAGGGGGACGTTATTTCAAAAATTTTCGCCCCCGTAAGCGGAACTGTCTTTTTCAGATACAACCGACCCCTTGAATTTGAAAAAAGCGTTCTGTTCAAGATAATCCGCTTATGAAAGTAAAGGATATTTCCTTCCCGCCGATAGGAAATCGTATACTTAAATCTGCGGCGGGAGTTCTGCTATGCTCTCTTGTTTACTTTTTTAGGGGCAGGAGCGGTATCCCCTTTTACTCGATGCTTGCCGTGCTCTGGTGCATACAGCCTTATCGGGAGGGAACGCTGAAAATGGCGTTTCAGCGTACCGTCGGCACTCTTATCGGCGCTCTTTTCGGGCTTATAACAATAATTCTCGAAATATACGTCCTGCCCGTTTACGATACCTTTGCAGGATACTTTATAATCGCCCTTATGATAATCCCCGTAATTTATACAACGGTGGTGCTTGACAAGAGGAACGCAAGCTACTTTTCCTGCGTTGTTTTCCTGTCTGTTACGGTGATACACATGGGAGACAGCAACCCATTTCTTTTTGTGCTGAACAGGACCCTTGACACCTTTATCGGCATAGCTGCGGGAATTGCTGTGAACTGCGCCCGACTTCCCCGCCGACGGGTGAGAAACGTACTTTTCGCCGCAGAGCTTGACGATATGCTTTCTCCCGTAAACGAGCGGCTTACTCCCTACGCAAAGGTGGAAATGAACCGTATGCTGTCCGACGGGGCGAATTTTACCCTGTCCACAATGCGTACTCCCGGAGCGCTGATGGATATAATCGGGGAGGTAAAGCTGAAGCTGCCGGTTATTGTAATGAACGGGGCGGCGCTTTACGATATTAACGAAAACAGCTACAAAATGGCGTATGTTATTTCAACAGATACCTGTACCGAGGTGCATAAAGCGGTGCAGGAGCGGGGAATGAATATGTTCACAAACGCCCTTTGCGACGATAATCTTGTGATTTATTACGACCTGCTTAAAAACGAGGCGGAAAAGGCGATTTTTACTTCTCTCAGAAAATCCCCTTACAGAAGCTATGTAAACCGCACTCCGTCCCCTGAGGACAGGGCGATTTATCTTATGATTGTGGACGAAAGCGAAAAAATAAGCGGGCTTTACGGTGAGCTTACGGAGCGTTTCGGCGGTAAGCTGAAAATTATTACCTACCCCTCAACCGACTACCCCGGCTACAGCTACATAAAGATATACAACAAGAACAGCAGCAGAGAAAATCTGCTGAAATATATCTGTAGGGAGAATGGGATTGAAAAGTCGGTGACCCTCTGCGGGGATAACAGAAGCATAAACAGAATTGCACATGAGCTTAAACGTCAGTACGAGCCGCTTATAATACCGAGATTTTTACAGAAAAATAACCGCCCCGATTAGAGGCGGTTTTTCTATGTTTACGCAATTATTCTGAAATAAGCTCCCGCACCTCAACCGTTCTTGTTTTCCTTGCCGCTATATATGAGAACAGGAAAAAGCTAAGGCAGATAAGCGCCGCAGGAATTATAAAGGTTACGAAAGTAATACTGCTTTCAATCCTCGTAACCCCCACCATTCTCAGCAGCATTTCAAGCAGGAGCTTTGTGAAGAACAGGGAACAAAGCCCGCCGATTAATGAGCCTGCAACCGAAACAATAAGGAAACGGAAGGCGAACTGCCTTTGCAGCTCCTTAGCGGTAAAGCCTACCGCCTTTAATATGCCTATATCCGCCCGCTCCTTTATAAACGCCTTTCCGCAAATCATATTTATAACCACTATCGAAAACAGGATTGAAACGCCGAACACCGCCGCAACAAGTATAAAGCATATCGTATTTATAAGCTCTAAAGTACCCTCAGCGGCGTTTCCACGCTCCTTATCTACGGTTTTGGCAAGAATAAGACTGCCAAGCCTTTCGTCCAGCGCTTCGGAAGCCTTATCAATAAGGGAATCATCAGACATCTCGATATAGCAAACTGGCTTTTTGTCGTATATCCGATACATACCCTCTGCGGTAATCAGGAAGGTTCTTCCAAGGTCGTTGGTTGCCTGGTGGTAGCCCGTAACTATAAACTCCTTTGCTTTTTCGCCGCTTCCGATTGTTACAGTATCCCCGATTTTCTTGCCCAGTTCCTCTGCGGCAATTTCCGTAAGCGCCGCTTCGTTGTCGTATAGGGGCATTCTGCCCTCCAAGGGCTTAAACATAAGCTCTGCGGGACTGTAGGCGGAGCAGAAAAGCTCAATCCCGTCAATCATCATATACCTGTTGTAGGCAAAAAGCACCTTTGCCCTTTTGTCAACTGCGGAAACCTCTTCCTCAAAGCGCTTCATATCGCCTATCTCAAATTCATCTGACATAACAACCGAAATATGTGGGTTTACGTTTCCTTCAACTAAATTTTCCCCCGAAAGCCTTGTGGAAAGGATAGAAATTGTCATCATAAAGTAAACCAAAAGCGCCACGATAAAAACTGTACCGATATAGCTTTTTCCCCGTGAGGTGAACTGCCTCAGTCCCATAAATAAGGATAGTGGCTTTGCCTTTATAGGTGCATTAAGTCTGCTGTCAAAATGCACTTCAGACTTACCGCCCGAAATAGCGCTGACTGGCGAAATTCTGCTTACCTTTCTTGTGGCAAGGATAACGAAAATACCGCAGAGAAGTATTATGCAGAGAGATATAGCCGCACACTTCAGAATTGAAACGTTTGTCGCCGTAAGCAGTCCCGTTATTGGCTGAAACAGCGAGCCTAAGGCGAAGGTAAGGGGGATTGAAAGGATAAGTCCGATAACTGCGCCGATAAGCTCCGCTAAAACGTACTGGAAGATATAGACAAGGCGGATTTTTCCCGAGGTGAAGCCCTGGGATTTCAGTATTCCGAGGTTTACATACTCCATTTCAACCGAGGTTGAAATAGAGTGCCACATTGAGATAATTACGATTGTTATAAGCAGGATTAAGAATACAAGCAGTATGCTTGAGCCTGTGCTGGAGTAAATCTTTGTATAGCCGATTGTTTCCTCGGAGGACAGTATAATACTTGACTTGTCGGAAATTCCGCAGGAGTCGTCCAGCGCCTTTTTTACTGCAAAATAATCCGCACCCTCCCGCATATTTATACCTGCGTCAATTGTAGTGGAAAAGGTCTTTTCGTCGGCGTTTTCGTAGATTTTCCGAAAATCTCCCTCGCTTATGAAACACCGCTTTATACCAATAGGCGCAGCGCCGAAATTCGGTTCTGCAATAAAGCCCTTGACCTTAAAGCTATGCCGGTTTTCCTCGCTTCCGAAAACCATTTCCGAGCCGATTTCAACACCGGAATAAATCATCTTAAAGCAGTAGGGAATATACACTTCACCCTCACCCAAGGGTTCGGGATTTTCGATATAGCCCGTGAAATTCTCGTTGAAAACGCGGTAAATTTTATGGCTGTCGGGGTAGATAAAGGCAACCTGATAGGTTTCCTGCCCGTTCAGTACCGCTTTATCCGGCATAATGCAGTCAGCGCCGTAAGCCTCTGTTACGTCCGGGTTTTCCTTTATTTCGTCAAGAATACTGTAATCGGTTTTTTCTCCCGAAAGAAAGGCGGTTATATCGGGAGTTTTCGCAAGACTGTGTGCTTCGGTAAGGGCTTTGTCGATATTGTCGTTATTGCTGACTGTAACAGTAAAGGAAAGGACGATTATTGCCATAAGTGCGGCAATACTCTTGAACGCTCCCTTTTTGTGCTTAATGTTGGCTTTAACAAGCTTTAAAATCTCCATACCGCACCTCACCATTCCATAGAAGCAAGCCAGGCGCCTACCTGCGCTTCACGGCTCTTTTCGCTTTCGGCGGTGTAGGGCGGAAGCTCAATATCCCCGATAACAGCCCCGTCTGCTATGTAGATTATTCTTGTGGCACGAAGCGCTGCACGGCTGTCGTGGGTTACCATTAAAATGCTCTGACCGCTCCCGTTAAGGTCGGTAAGGAGATTTAAAACCTCGGTTGTGTTTTTTCTGTTCAATGCGCCGGTCGGCTCGTCGGCAAAGATAAGCTTAGGGTTATTGATAACCGCTCTTGCAATAGCGCAGCGCTGCTGCTCGCCGCCTGAACAGCGGGAGGAAAGCTGCTTTTTTATCCCCGCAATCCCCATTTTCTCTAAGAGTTCATCAGCCCGCTTATCCACCTGCTCGGCGGGGACAGCCTTATTGAGATAACCGGGTACTGCAACATTTTCAAAAAGGGAGAGATTGCTTACAAGGTGCATCTGCTGGAAAATAAAGCCGAAATCCCCGCAGCGCAGCTTAGAAAGCTCGTTTTCCGACATTTTCACAATGTCCTTACCGTTATAGATGACCTGACCGCCGGTAGCCCTGTCCATACCGCTTAAAGCGTAAAGGAGAGTTGACTTACCCGAACCGGAAGCGCCCATTATAACGGTAAAATCCCCCTCGTAAATATCAATATCCAGCCCGCTTAAGATGTGGGTCTGTACCCCGTTGTTTGCGAAGCTCTTGCAAAGTCCTCTTGCAGATAAAACAGCATTTTTCATAAAAAGCACCTTTCCTTTCATTATCTCCATTTTACCGCAAAAGTTATTAAGAAGTAATTAAGAACTTTCCGAAACAGGCAGAAAAATTTCAATTTCAAGCCCTTTTTCCCGGTTTTTAAGCGTAACTCTGCCGCCCGACTGCTCAGCCACATATTTCACGATATATAGCCCCAGTCCCGAGCCTTGCTCGCCGCCGCAGTTCTTTCCACGATAGAACTTCCCGAAAATAAAGGGAATATCCTCGTCGGCTATGCCCTCTCCGTAGTCACGAAAGCGTATACAGACCTCTTTTCCCTCAAGGGCAAGGCTTACGTCAATGTCTGTCTTTGCGTATTTGCGTGCATTGGTGATGATATTCCCGAAAATCTGGGTAAACCTGTTTTTGTCGCAGTTCACAAAAGCGGTAAAATCAGGCTTATGGAAAATAACATCACCGTATTCCTCGCCGATTTCGGTTACTGCCCTTTCAGCAAAGCCGCAGAACTCCAAGCGCTCGCTGTTCATCTTAAGCTTATCAAGGTCTGATAAGGAGTGCAGGAACATATCGTCCGTAAGCCTTGCGACCTCGTCGCACTTGCTCATAATAACCGACAGGTATTTCTGCCGCTTTTCGGGGGTTGAATCAAGTCCCGCCTCTAACCCTTCCGCATAAGCACGGATTGAAGCAACGGGGGTCTTTATGTCATGGGAAAGGGTGGCGATAACGGTCTTGTTGTTCTCAACTGCCTCCTTTTCACAGGCTCTCGCCTTTATAATCTCGCGGCGCATACTGTCAAACGCCCATGTAAACTTACCGAAATAGTTTTCTCTCTCGTAATTAAGGGGCAGGTCGAAATCTCCCTTTGCTATTCTCTCCGCAAAGCCCGACAGCTTCTCAAAGGGGCGGATTATCCTTAGCCCGATATACAGGAAAGCCCCTGCTATAAAGACAGCAGAAGCCCCGAAAGCAAGCCATACTGCACCTAAATAAGCAACCTTATCCTCTTTTTCGGGGGCATATTCCGAAAGGGCGGCTTTAAGCTCCGCCGCCCGCTTTCCCGCTTCGGCGGTTTCCCCCTTAGCGATAAGCTGCTCAATCTCGTTGGCTGTAACCGCAAGGCTTCCGCTATTATCCTGCTTTTCGCCCGTATTCAGGCTCAGAAGCGCTGTAACTGCCGCTAAAATCAGTATAAAAACCGCGGCGGCGGCAATACATTTCTTCATTCCCTCACCTCCAGCATATAGCCCACCTTATACACGGTTTTTATGTACCGTGGCTCGGCGGGATTTCCCTCCAGCTTTTCTCGCAGCCACCGTATATGCACCGCAAGGGTAGCCGGCTCTACCTGGGAAAATGCGCCCCAGACCTCGGAGATAAGCTTGTCCTTCGGGATTGCGGTATTCTTGTTTTCGCAGAGGTACGCCAGCAGGTCGAACTCCCGCAAAGACAGCGAAACGGCTTCGCCTTTTTTTGTAACTGTACGGGCAGTAAGATTTACCCGCACATCGCCGAAGCTTACGGTTTTTTCAGCGCCGCTATAGCCGTAAGCCCGCCGTATAAGGGCGTTCACCCGTGACAGCAGCTCCTTCATTGAGTAGGGCTTGGGGAGAAAATCGTCCCCGCCTATGTCAAAGCCGTTTATACGGTCGTTTTCGCTTGTACGGGCGCTGGCGAAGATTACGGGAACATTGGCAGCCTTTCTTAACTCCCTGCAAATCTCAAACCCCGTGCCGTCGGGAAGATTTATGTCAAGCAGTATCAGCGAAAACTTCCTTTCGGAAAGCAAAGCAAAGGCTTTATCGCAGCTTTCTGCACAGGTTACGCTATACCCGTAGCTCGTTAGCATTTCGGATATGATAAAGGATAAATCACTGTCGTCGTCAACAATCAGTATATCTTTCATGGCAATTCCTCCCGATTTTTGATATTATTATATCATAAAAAGAGCCGCAGGCGATTCCTTAAAATGATAAAATGTTCTTAAAATGGTTTGCGAAGCAAACAAG
>JBJERK010000314.1:0-8401 GCA_051882255.1 Ruminiclostridium sp. | reverse complement strand
TAAAATTAAATCCATAACCGATATATCAATAATCATCGACATATTTCCGCAGTATGTAATTGATGAAGCAAGCAGGATAGCAGAAATACTTGATACAAATTATAATAATTACGGAATAGACGGCGGTTACATTGTTCTTATTGAAAATGAAAGGGATACCGAAGAGCTGAAACGCTGTATTGACTATTACTCCGAGCCGTTGGAGCTACTAAAAGTTATAGGCGATTATGTCAGCTTGCTGTTCTTACCTGCTACCGAATATTCAATAAGCGTTATTATGCCAAAGAAAATATATTACGGAAAGGAAGAAGCGAAATGAGCTATTTTAAATCGGGAAAAAGATACATAACAAAGGGCACAGAAGAAAAAATACCGTTTCTGTATCTTCTGCTGATATGGGAGGCAATAGACAGAAGCAGAGAGAAAAGGGAGCTTGACTATCTGCAGGTGTTTACATTCTATGTTGAAGGTAACAGGCAAAAGATTAAGCACTCGCAGGAGAAACCGCCTTATGAAATGATATTCGACTGCAAAGAGGCTGAAACAGCTATTACCGAAAAGGTATATGTTATTGACGACGGAGAACATCAGACAATACTGCTTGCAAGCGAATATTAAGGTACATAGTATTTCTATGTCCCGCAGAAAAGAGGTGACAGATATGATAGGCTACTGCTTATGCGGAATGGCTGTTGGCATAGCGCTTGTAATAACAGCAGAAGCAATAGTTAGTAACGTCAGAGAGGAGGCACGGGCGTGATAATGTCATTGGCGGCAGGTGCGGCGGCTATAACAGGTATTGAAGCTTTTATTGCAGGAGTATCGGCAGTTCTTACTGCATACGGAATATGCAAAAACGGCAAGAAGCCGAAATAGCCTTAAAAAGAATGGTCTGCTGACCGTTCTTTTTTTTGTAAGCTATATATATTCTGATTATTATTCTTGCGGACAACGGACAACCGCCTCGTTCCATCCCGAAAGTCTGTCGGGAAAATACGTCCGTAGGCAAAAATAGCTTATTTTATCGTCCATAAAATGCACAGATTTGCAAGAAACATGAACGACGCAATCAACTTTATCTCTTTGTTGAAAAATAACAATGTAACACTAATATCTGTACTTGAACCTATCAGCGGCGCTCCCGAAGGTATTATCTTCACCTCTTTATATATCGGCATGGCAGAATACTACAGCCTCAATCTGGCAAGAGAGGTTATGAAGGGTATGACGGTTAAGGCGAACAAATGCGAGCATACAGGCGGCTTACCGCCACTCGGATATGATGTTGACTATAAGACAAAAAAGCTTGTGATAAACGAGCATGAGGCAAAGGCGGTCACCATTATATACGACAGATTCCTTGCTGGTTATAGCTATTCGGATATTGCAGAAGAGCTTAACAGCTTAGGCTACAGGTCGAAAATAGGCAGGCGCTTCAACAAAAACTCCTTCTATGATATTATCCGAAACAAGAAATACTGCGGTTACTATGTCTATAACAGAGCCTCAGGAACTTCCAAAAACGGTACAAGGAATAACCACAAGAACAAATCCCCCGAAGAAATCATAAGCTTCAAGGGCGGTATGCCAGCCATAATAAGCGAGGAAACCTATGATAAGGCTATGAAGAAAATGGAGAGCAACAGGGGAACAGGCGGAAAATATTATGCAAAGCGTACATACCTGCTAAGCGGCTTGGTGAAATGCGGTGTTTGCGGCTGTAATATGACAGGCAGTTCAAGAAAAGGCGGAACAGGACATTACACAAACTCATACCGCTGTAAGCATACGAAGGCTGAACGCTGCGGCAATAAGGAGATAAAGCAGGAAGCTATTGAAGAGTTTGTCCTTTCCGAGCTTGAAAAGCATGTATTCAGCGAGGATAAAATCCCTGTTATTCTTAAGAGCCTCAGAGAGCATTACGCAAAAAGAACCGAGAGCGAAGAGGCTGAAATCAAGCATATCGACAGAATGTTCAGCCACTACGAAACACGGAAGAATAATATTGCGAAAGCTATTGCCAATGGCGTTGACTCCGATATATTCAAGGAGGAGCTATACAATATCAGCGTGGATATTGAGAAGCTTAATGAACGCAAGGAGAAGCTGAATAAGCCTGTTGATATTCCCGAAATAACCGAGGAAACGCTAAGAGCGGCTATAAGGCAATTCTCCGAGGCAGTACGAAACAGAGATATGCCCGAATGCAAGAAATTCATAGCCGACTATGTTCAAGAAGTAGTCGTATATAGTGACAGAGTTGAGGTTGCCCTTAGGGTAACCTCTTCTTCGTTATGCGACTATGTTATTGTAAGAAATATTGCAAGAAGGTTCCTGCCTAAGCTAAGAGCAAATAAAATTAAAGAAAAAACGGCTGAAAGCAAAACTGCAATCAGCCGTTTTATCTGCTCGTAAAATAGATTACGAGCCTGCAATCGCAGTAAGCGACAGCAGACCCTTGACGGTGAAATATGACAAAAAATAAGCCCGACCTGCAATCGGGCTTTCTGCGTGCCGAGGCACTCGGCTGGTGGAGCCGGGGGGAGTCGACGGCAAGCCTAACCCTTGGGGTTCGCCTCCTCCTCCGTCTGCAAGCCACAAAACTAATTCCTCGGTCGGAGCGACCGAGGAATTACTTTTGTGGTGGAGCCGGGGGGAGTCGAACCCCCGTCCGAAAACCCATTCACTCGTCTTTCTACACGCTTAGTCGGTCTTTTAAATCTCCCCTCAGGCTCTCCGAACGACAGGATAGCCCTCAGGCAGTTCTTTAAGTGCGCTTAAGGCTGCAGAACTCTCACCAAAAGCGTTGGCTGCTGAATGACGCCCGAACCGGAGCCGCAGCGCTCCCCGGCAGGACGGCAGCTGCGATCAGGCAGCTACTAATTCAGATCTATAATCTGCGTTTAATTTTAAAATTGCCCGTTTTAAAGAGCTCAGGCGGACTCTGCGTGCTTAACGGGCTTCAAAGCCCCCGTCGAAACCTTTACGGCCCCGTGTGAAAAAGATTATACAATAATTCTCCCCTTTTGTCAATGGATTTTTGTGGAGAATTATCGGGTATTATGTAAAATCTATTCTCCGATAATAAGCCTTAAAACCTCTTTTGGTGCAGAAGCGATAACCTTAGCGCCTCTGCTTAAAAGCAGCTCTCTTTCCCGGAAGCCCCAGTCCACAATTATGCTGTCCGTTCCCGCGTTTTCCGCCGTTTCAATATCCACTTCCGAGTCGCCTATGTAAACCGTTTCGGCGGCAGGAATTTTCAGCTGTTCAAGAATAGCGAAAACCCCGTCAGGCGCAGGCTTTTTCCTTACCCCCGCCCTTTCGCCCGCTGCAAAATCAAACATACCGGGAAAATAACGGGCGCAAAGCTCCTGCACACCGTAATCCGCCTTGTTGGACAGCACGGCGGTTTTCACTCCCGCCGCTCTCAGCGCCGAAAGCAGCTCCGGTATGCCCTCGTAGGGTCTTGTGTGATCGGTACAATGCTGCTTGTAGTGCAGGTTGAAGTCATCGAAAACCCTGTCGGTAAGCCCGGGGTCGGAGTTTTCGGGAACTGCACGCTCAATAAGCTTCCTTATACCGTTTCCCACAAAGCGCCGTGTTTCATCAAGCGTCCTTTCGGGCAGCCCGTTTGCCGAAAGAGCAGCGTTCAGGCTTATCTTAAGGTCCTCAAGAGTATATAATATTGTCCCGTCAAGGTCAAAAACCGCAAGTCTGTATCTCATTTTCCCGTCCTCGCTTTTCTCTTTTCTTTTGTTCTTTTGTAAATGCATTATACCATTTTTCCCGCTTTTTTGCAATAGCGTAAGCTTTAAAACCTTCCTTATTCCTCCCAGAAGCAAAGCTGTGAGGGGCTGTTTTTTTCTATCTCTTCCTGTGCAGGCAGCGGTACAAGATTATCTCCGATTTTATAGTCAATCCCCGCCTTTTTCGCCTGACTTATCTGGTACTTGCGGGGTATGTTGTACATTTTCCCGCCCTTTATAAAATGTGCGCCTGTCTGATGAAAGGTAAAGGGCACGCCCTTTTCAATGCACTGCCGCCGTATATCAAGAATCCAGTCGTAATTGCAGGGGCGGGCGCTTATACCCGACTCGCCGCTTACCGAAACCTCTTCTATTTTTTCGCTGAGATAGGTGGAAATATCTATCTGCTCCAGCATCGGCGCTATTATTATTGCCCTATGCTTTATGGGCAGGCTCAGGAATATGGGCAGTCTGTAATCCGCCCTGTCCCTGTTTTCAACAGTACAGCCGATTATAACGTTGTCGTACCCCTCTCCCCAGTCGGGCGGCAGGCACTCCCTCAGCCTGTCAATCCGCTTTGTAAAGAAGAAAAAGAAACAGTCGCTTCTCTCCCGTATCATACGCCAGCAGTCCTGCCGCCAGTCGTCCGCGTCCTTAAGGAGAAAATCCGAGGTGAAGCAAGTAAAGACAATTTTTCCCGGGGGTATTTTGTAGCTTTTGTCCCTGCGCCTTTTTACGGGCAGGTCGAAGCTGCCGGTTTTCCGGCAAAGGCTGCTTGCGGTAAGGCTTCCGTACATTTCGTCCTGCCGGTAAACATAGCAGTACTTACAGCCCGTGCTTATTTTTGTGCAGCCGTGCCAGGGGTTCCAGTCCGCATAAATACTGTCCATTCGCCCATTCTCCTTCCTGTTTTTCATTATGCTTATTGTAATTCAAGCGTCTGGATTTGTCAAGCAAAATGACAAAAATCCGGCTTTTATATTGACTATTTTTAGCAGATGTGCTATAATACTAAAAACCATTTAAACTCAGGAAATCTTTGCAAAAATCCGGCACCGCTATCGTCGTCAAAGAAACTTGACGTACATACAGTACGCCTGCGTTTCTTTTCCTCGATTTCGGCACCGTCTTTTAGCAAATCTTTTCCTTCGTTCAAACGGTTATTAGTATAATTTCAGCAGAACAAATGCCCCTAAAAAGGCAAAAGCATAAAACTATTTAAAGGAGGAATACTAAAATGAGAAAGGATTTTGGTGCAAAGCCCTTGCTTTACCCTATGCCCGTGCTTATTATCGGCACTTACAACGAGGACGGCACGCCTGACGCTATGAATGCGGCATGGGGCGGCATAAGCGGGGAAACGGAAATTTCAATCTGCGTAAGCGCAAGCCACAAGACCCCGAAGAATATTGTGGCAAGAGGCGCCTTTACCGTAAGCGTTGCAGACGTCGAAAACCTTGCTGCCGCCGACTATGTGGGTATTGTTTCCGCCAACAGCGAGCCGGATAAGCTTAAGAAATGCGGCTGGACAGCGGTAAAGAGCGAAAAGGTAGACGCTCCCCTTTTTGAGCAGCTCCCCATGACTTTGGAATGTAAGCTTATAAGCTACGACGAAGCAACCTGCCGACTGGTGGGAAAGATTGTGAACGTAAGCGCCGATGAGAGAATACTTACCGACGGAAATATAGACCTCGGGAAGCTCCGCCCCATCACCTACGACCCCGCAAACCGTGATTATGTGGCTCTGGGCGAAAGGGTAGGAAAGGCGTATGGAAGCGGCTTTGCAATTAAGAACGCAGACAAGGGCTAATCGGCTGAAAAGCGGGAGGCTTTATGGAGTTTATAACCGAAAAGGAAAGAATAATCTGCCTTGAAAAGGGTGAACAGGTTGGCGAAGTAACCTTCCCCGAAATATCGGCGGGAGTGTTCGATATAAACCATACCTTTGTTGACCCGAGTATGCAGGGCAAGGGAATCGCAGCAGAGCTTGTGCGCCGTGCAATTGAGGAAATCAAGAGCAAAGGCGGAAAGCTTACAGCAAGCTGTTCTTATGCGCAGAGGTATATTGAAAAGAACAATATCAGCCTGTAACACTAAGTTTTTGAGATATGAGAGCTTTTGAGCCAAGGGGGCGAGCAGCCCCCTTGGCTCAAAAACTTTCTGCTGTCCTGTTATTCCTCGTAAACTATTTTCCCCGACCAGTCCTTTATCCCTCCGAACTCATACACATTCGTATAGCCGAGGGCGACAAGCTTCTTTGCCGCCTGCTTGCTGCGGTTACCGCTTCGGCAGTAGACGAGAAGCAGCTGCTCCTTATCGGGCAGCTCCGTTTCCGCCCGCTTATCAATAACCTCGTTGGGTATGCAGATCGCCTCCGGAATATGTCCCTGCTTAAACTCCTCCTCGGTCCGAACGTCGAGAATAATATAATTCTCCTCCGATTCCATCATTTCCATAGCCTCGCTCATGGAAATCTCCGTATAGGTTATCTCTTTTTCTTCGTGCATTACTTCTGTAACCTCCGCTTTTTCCGTGCTGCCCGAACAGCCGCACAGAGCTGCTGCCGACAGCAGGCATATTATCGCCGCTTTCTTTAAAAATCCGTATTTCAAGACATTTCTCCTTTAATTTTACTGCAAAAGCCTGTATTTTGCGGTAAGGGTTTTCTCCGCTTCCTCGCTGTCCGTAAAAAGCTCCCGCTCATAGGCAATATTTTCATGCCTGAGGCATACCTCCAGCATAAAAAGATAAATCCCCATATCAATCCTGTTATAGAAGCTTACCCTTTCGGCAGGCATAATTCCCCGCTTGCCCGGCTTTTTGTACCTGTACACAGAAAGCTCTCCGCCGCTGTTTTCGGTTATCCAGGGCTGGGTGTTGCAGGCGCTTGGCGCAAAGCGTACAATCTCGCCGACTCCGAGAGTTTCCCCGCTCCATATTTCGCTCAGCGGCTTTCTTTTCGCCCTGAACATATCCTTCCGGAACTTATTTTCCGGCATTTTCCCGATTGTAAGCATAATCACAAAGGAAAGCCCGTCCCTTTGCAGCTCCTTTGGCTTTCCTATCCCGAACCACAGCGCGCCTATATTTTCTCCTGCAAGATACAGGTCTATCTGCTCTCCCATATAGCCGATATTCCTGAGATAATCGCCCTTCTCCTCGCTGTAGAACAGCAGGCAGTATTCCCCGCCACGGGAGCAGGTGGTTTTCGATTCGGGAACGATAAGTATTTCGGTTCTGATTTGCGGGTAAAGGGGCATTACTGCACCTAAAAAGGCTTTAAGCTTAGTAATATCATCAGCGGTAAGGGTTTCCCTTTCTCTGAAAAGGTGAAAGGATTTCCGCCTGAAAATCTGCTTATAGTAATCCATAAAAGCTCTCCTTACTTTTCCACGCATAGCTTTTCCGTTTTTGACAGCATTATCAGCAGCAGCACAAGGAAGAAAACAAGGTACAGCGGCATAAGATAAAGGCTGATATGGTTAGCGATTAGCCCGAAAAGCGGCGGCATAAATGTTGAGCCTACGTATGCGCTTGCCATTTGTATTCCGATAATGCCCTGAGAGTTTTCAGCGCCGAAGTTTTTCGGAGTGGAGTGGATAATGCAGGGATACACGGGAGCGCAGCCAAGCCCTATTATTACAAAGCCGATGATAGCCGTGATTTTAAAGGGTACTGCAATAAGCAAAGCGCCGAAAAGGGCAATCCCCGTTCCAAGCCGTATCATTTTATTATCCCCAAGCTTGTCCGAGATAAAGCCCGCAAAAAATCTTCCTGCCGTAATTCCTATAAAGAACAGGGAGCCTAAAGCGGCGGCCTCTTCCTTGCCTGCTCCCTTTGTTCCCTCAAGATAGGAGCTTGCCCACAGCATTGTTGTAGCCTCAGCAGCGCAGTATGCCATAAAGCCCACCAGCAGAGTAGGTACGCCCCGTATTTTCAGCGCTCCCTTAAGTCCCAGAACCTTCGTTTCTCCCGTTTCGCCCGTTTCAGCCCCTTTCGGCTTATTCGCCCTCCATAGCGGCAGGGTCAGAACAAGTACGGCGGCAATTGCGAACTGTATAAAGGAAACCGTGCGGTAGCCGTCGTTCCACACCGTATGAGTAAGGGCATAGCTCATAACGTAGGGGCTTACAATCGTGCCTATACCCCAGAAGCAGTGAAGCCAGCTCATGTGACGGGAACTGTAATGGAGGGCAACGTAATTGTTAAGGGAGGCGTCTATTGCTCCTGCACCTAAACCGTAGGGTATTCCCCAAAGGCAGAGCTGCCAAAAGGCGGTGGCGGTGGAGAAGCCGAAAAGGGCTATTGCAGTAAGAAAAACGCTTACGGTTGTGATTATTTTCGTTTCAAAGCGCTTTATAAGCTTTTCCGCCATAAGGCTTGAAACTATAGTCCCGCCCGAAATTATCATTGACACAATTCCCATATAGGACAGGGGAACCTCAAAGGCGGTGCGGATTGTTGGCCACGCCGAGCCAAGGAGGGAGTCGGGAAGCCCGAGACTTATAAAGGCAAGGTAAATAACGGCTAAAAACAGCAGGTACATTTTATTCCTCTTTTTAACGTTTTTATTGCATTATACCATGCTGCGGAGAAAAATTCAAGGGTTTTTATCGAAAAAATCGCCGTTTTTTTATTTGCAGGCGGCTGCCCGC
>JBJERK010000313.1:0-2159 GCA_051882255.1 Ruminiclostridium sp. | reverse complement strand
ACAAGCTTTTCCGTCACGCCAACCGTGACCCGATTGCTCATACAATGGAACGTTCAAAGTACTGGAAGCTTTCTCCCGGCGCAAGCTACGAAAGCATAAGCCTTACCTATCAGCCCCTGACCTTAAGACAGAAGGAAACGGAAATACCGGATATTGACTACAAGAGCTACTGGTACTCAAACGGCGTTGCAGCCCAGCCACTTTACCTTACGGTTATGCACCGTGTTGAGGATAACGGACTTGACTTCAATTTTGAATATAAACAGGACGTTGTAACGGAGGATGAAATGGAATATCTCTATTACTACCTCTGCCGCGTGCTTTTCAGAGGAATTGAAGACAAGAACAGAACAGTCGGCGAAATACTTGAAATGATTTAAGGAGGAAAAGGAAATGTTTGAACAGTTAAAGGAAATTATTCTGAACTATGTTGATGTCGACCCCGAAACCATTAAGGGAGAGTCAAGATTTATCGAGGATTTAGGCTTTAATTCCTATGATTTTATGAGCCTGCTGGGAGAGCTTGAAGAGGCTCTTGACGTTACGGTTGACGAGCAGGAGATTCTTAAAATCCACACAGTTGACGAGGCAATAAGCTACCTTGAATCACTTAAGGGCTGATTGGAAAGGACTTGTCGAATGAATAAAGAAAACGTAAAAACACTTGCCGACCTTTTAAAGCAGGCTGCTGCCGAATACGGCTCAAAAGCATTTATCTGTGAAAAAGACGGGAAAGAGCTTGCAGAGCTTTCCTTTGAAAAATTCTATGAAAACGCTATGAGGGTAAACGGCTTTGTTAAGGATTACTCCAAGGGCGAAAAAATACACGCCGCAGTTATAGGTCCAACAAGCTCCGCATACCTTGAATGTTATTTCGGTACAGTTATGGGTGGAAACGTTATCGTTCCCCTTGACGCACAGCTTCCCTGCCCCGATATATGCGAGCTGCTGGTAAGATCGGACTCCGAAATTTTCTTCTACGATTCCCGATATACACCTATGATTAGCGCAATTCGAGCTAACTGCCCCAACATAAAGAAATTCGTTTCTCTCCAGATTGCTGAGGCTGCGGATACAACCCTGCCCGAAATATTAAGCTCCTTTGAGCCGGATAACAGCGGCAATCCACAGTCCGACGACCTCGCTTCTATCGTTTATACCTCGGGAACAACCGGCAAGGCTAAGGGCGTTATGCTTTCCCACGGCAACCTTATCGACAACGCTATGTGTCAGGATAACGAGAGCTGCCCCGAGGACGTACTGCTTACAGTTCTTCCTGTTCACCACGTTTACTGCTTTACCTGCGATATTCTTCTTTCCCTCAGATACGGCGCTACCGTCTGCGTGAACGATTCAATGCTGAGAATTGCCCAGAACCTCAAGCTTTTCCGCCCCACGCTCATTCTGCTTGTTCCTATGATTGCGGAAACTATTTACAAGCAGATAATGGCAGCTGCAAGCGCAAAGAAGGAAATCCCCGCTGCTGCAATTGCACAGGCAGTATTCGGAGGAAGATTAAAGGGTATTTACAGCGGCGGCGCATACTTAAGCCCCGAGCTTATCAAGGGCTATAACGCTCTCGGTATCCCGATTGCTCAGGGCTACGGAATGACTGAATGTTCTCCGAGAATTGCTACTGCCACACTTGAAGACGAATTCAGCGAGGCGGTCGGCACTATCGTAAATGGCTGCGAGGTTAAAATTGTTGACGGGGAAATTACGGTAAAGAGCCCTTCTGTTATGCAGGGCTACTACAAGGACGAAGCCGCAACCGCAGAAGCGCTTACACCCGACGGTTGGCTTCGCACAGGCGACCTTGGCTATGTAGACGAAAAGAACCGTATTTTTATTACAGGCAGAAAGAAAAACCTTATTATCTTAAGCAACGGCGAGAATGTTTCTCCCGAGGAGCTTGAAAACAAGTTTGCTATGGTTGACAAGGTAAAGGAAGTGCTTGTATATGCGGAAGAAGGCGTAATTACAGCCGAAATTTTCCCGAATTACGATATTTTTGCAAATGCAGGCGAAGAGGAAATCGCAGCTTCGCTTAACGAGCTTATCAAGAATATCAATGAAACTCTCCCCTCTGCCAAAACAATACGCATATTGCGCATGAGAAAAAATGAATTTGACAAGACTACTTCCAAGAAAATAAGAAG
>JBJERK010000312.1:0-8420 GCA_051882255.1 Ruminiclostridium sp. | reverse complement strand
GAGTCACGGCACATCTGTTCGAGATTGCGTTCTGCTTTCCAGCCAAGCTCCTTGGCTGCCTTGTCGGGGACGGAGTAGCACTCTGCTGCGTCGCCGGGACGTCTGCCGCCGATAACGTAGGGGATATTTACGCCGTTTACCTTCATAAATGCATTCAGGATTTCAAGAACGGAGTAGCCCTTGCCTGTGCCGAGATTGTAGGGGATAGCGCCCTTCTTTTCTCTTACGCTCTTAAGCGCCGCTATGTGACCGAGGGCAAGGTCGACAACGTGTATGTAGTCTCTTACGCAGGTACCGTCGGGGGTAGGGTAGTCGTTTCCGAAAACGGTAAGCTTTTCCTGCTTGCCTGTGGCCACGTTGATGATTATGGGCATAAGGTTGTTGGGGATACCGTTGGGGTCCTCGCCGATTTTGCCGCTTTCGTGAGCGCCGATAGGGTTGAAGTAGCGCAGAAGCGCTATGCTCCAGTCGCTGTCTGCATGACAAATATCACGGCACATATCCTCGATTATAAGCTTGGTGTTGCCGTAGGGGTTGATTGCGCTTAAGGGGAAGGTCTCGTCAACGGGTACTGTTTCGGGGATTCCGTAAACGGTAGCGGAGGAGCTGAAAATTAGCTTCTTGCAGCCGTACTTCTTCATTGTTTCCAGCAGATTGAATGTTCCGCCCAGATTGTTCCTGTAATACATAAGCGGTTCTCTTACGCTTTCTGCAACCGCCTTGTAGCCTGCAAAGTGGATAACCGCCTCAATCTCGTTTTCAGCGAAGATTTTCTCCATATCGGCAAGACAGCACATATCCGCCTCGTAGAATTTGAAATCCTTTCCGCTGATTTCCTTGATAAGCTGTACCGCCTTGGGCTTGGAGTTGTAGAAATTGTCCATTACGACAATATCCTCTCCCGCCTTTAAAAGCTCAATGCAGGTGTGGGAGCCTATGTAGCCTGTTCCGCCTGTTACTAAAATTGCCATATTGAGTCATTCCTTTCTGTTTTCTTTTTGTTTTTGTATTTTGTTCAGTCCCAGATCTTCCATACCTCGGGACAATATCCAACTGTTGCTTTATTCCCGTTTCTTACTATGGGAGTTTTGTAAATCGAGGGCTTTTCGGCGAGTTTTGCGGGCTTTGCCTCGGGAGTAAGGTACTTGATTTCGTAATAGTCCTTGCTCTTTTCGTCAATAAGCGCCTCAATTCCGCCTACTGCGGAGATTACGCTTTCAAGCTCACGGCGGCTCAGCCCCTTTTCAAGGATATTAACCGACTGGAACTTGATTCCCCGCTCCTTGAAATACCGCTCCGCCTTTTTTGTATCAAAGCATTTCGCCTTTCCGAAAATCTGAATATTCATATTATTTTTTCCTTGTGTCTTGTGACGTGACAGCCGATATTGACTGCCGCAGGCAAGCCCGCTATATGAGTGGGCGCCGCTTCTATATTGACGTAAAGAGCAGTAACCGTGCCGCCGAAGCCCTGAGAGCCGATACCGGTCTTATTTATCTCGGTCAACATTCTTTCTTCCAGCTCAGCATAGAAGGGGTCGGGGTTGCGTTCCCGAAGGTCACGGCAAAGCGCCTTTTTTGAGAGAAAAGCGCACTGCTCAAAATCGCCGCCAAGACCTACTCCCACCACAATCGGCGGGCAGGGGTTGCTTCCTGCAACATTAACGGTTTCGGTAACGAAGGCTACTATATCGTCAACGGTTGCCGAGGGAGTGAACATTTTCATTCTGCTCATATTCTCGCTGCCGAAGCCCTTTGGCGCAACGGTAATTTTTACCTTGTCGCCCTCTGTTATAAAGGTATGTAAAACTGCGGGGGTATTATTTCCCGTATTTACACGGCGAAGAGGGTCTTTAACTACCGAAAGCCGCAGCTTTCCCTCAACGTAGCCCTTTGCAACGCCCTCGTTAATCGCCTCGGTAAGACTTCCGCCGGTAAAGTGGACGTCCTGTCCTACCTCAAGGAAAATAACCGCCATACCCGTGTCCTGACAAATCGGAACGCCAAGCTCATCGGCGCAGTCGATATTGCTTACAATATCCCCGAGAACCTCCCTGCATACAGGGCTTTCCTCCAAGGGAATACAGCTCTCAATCTTCTCTCTCATCATACAGGGCAGCTTAAGATTTGCCTCGCAGCAAAGCTGTGCCACCGCCTCTCTTATTACAGAAACATCAATTTCCCTCATTTTCCGTTCCTCCCTCTGATTCCTGCTCTTTTTGCTTGTCCTTTTCGCCCTGTTCGTCCTTTTCCTCTTTTTCGTGCAGTATTCTTAATAGCTCGCCCTTTATCTTTGACATTCTGTCCTTGCTTATTTCAAGCAGCGAAAAGCAGATATAGGCTCTTACGATAATTGCAGCAGCGGAAATCATAAGCCCGTTTGTAAGGTCGAAGCCTGCCACAAACAAAAGGCAGTAGCTAAGCACAAGAAAATCTATGAAAAGAGTAGCGATTATCCCCCAGAATACGCCCCAGATACCTGCGGGCTTACAGATATACCCGTAAACGCCGCTGCGCTCAAGTCCCTTCTCCACACGGATTGCAAGCATTGTGTCGCACATATCCTTTTTGTAGGAATGGTAGTATTTCATAGAATATTCGCTCTCTCCCTCCTTTTTCCAGAGGAAAAGGGGTGCGCCCTCAAGCTTATGAAGCTTAAGCTCCTTTTGCTTTTCTATAATCTTCTCCAGCTTTCCCGTTAATTCCTCATAGCTAAGCGGGCTTTCCTCCTCAATAGGAGTGCGGACGAATTTTTTTTTGAAAAGAGTCATTTATAGTCACCTTACAGCTTGCCGAAAAACTTTTTCGGCAAGAAAAGAATAGTGAATAATGAATAACGAAGAATGAATAATTGTGGTATCGGATTCGCCGATTGTTTTTAGAAATGCGATTGTTATGCAGTATTTCAAATCCGTGCCCGAAGGGCACACCACATTTATTCACTATTCAATATTCATTATTCTTTTTTCATTAAGACAAGCCGCCTTATTTTACTAATTTCCCATTAATTACCGTAAACACCGGCTTTTCCGTAATATCAAAGGGCTCTCCCGCAAAGGCGGTAAAATCTGCGTCCTTGCCAACCTCAATGCTGCCCACTCTGCCATCTATTCCGCAGATACGGGCGGGGTTTATGGTGATTGCCTTAAGAGCTTCCCGCCTGTCCAGTCCCCCTCTTACCGCAATTCCTGCGTTTATCGGCAGGTATTGTATGGGGTTTTCCGGGTGGTCGGTGCAGATTGCAAGCGTTACGCCCTTTTCAAAAAGCTTACCCCCGTTTTCTATGCTCTGATTGATAAGCTCGGGCTTACATCTGTCTGCAAAAAGAGGACCTATTATACAGGGCGCTTTTTCCTCGCCCAGCTCGTCAGCTATAAGCCAGCCGTCGGTTGCGTGGACTATGACGTAGGACAGGGAAAACTCCTTTGCAAGGCGGACTGCGGTAAAAATATCGTCTGCTCGGTGGCAGTGGAAATGCGCCTTTACCTCGCCCTTTAAAAGAGGCATAAGCGCCTCGCATTTCATATCGTAATCCGGCTTAGAAACCTCGTCGTCTGTGCCCCTTGTGCGGTTGTATTCCTCCAAGTCCTCCATGTACCGCTTTGCCTTGTAAAGCTGTTCTCTTATAACTGCGGCGGTTGCCATTCTGGTCATTGGCGTTTCGTCACGGTCGTTATACACTCTTTTCGGATTTTCTCCGAGAGCAAATTTCATAGAACAGGGGTCTTTAATAACAAGGTCGTCCACCCGCTTTGAGCCGTAGGTTTTCATAGCGATAAAGCTTCCGCCAACAGGGTTTGCGCTTCCAACGCCTGTTACAACCGTG
This sequence comes from Ruminiclostridium sp., assembly GCA_051882255.1. Classification (GTDB taxonomy): domain Bacteria; phylum Bacillota; class Clostridia; order Oscillospirales; family Ruminococcaceae; genus Ruminiclostridium_E. Next base: position 4,595 of record JBJERK010000312.1, on the reverse strand, counting down.
CCTATTCCGCCTGCTGCCGCCTCGTAAAAGCATTTATCCATAGCGTTTACCGAGTCTATCGCCCGCAGATGTGGGGTTGAGGGGTCGGTTTCCTCATTTACGTCGTCTCCCTCGAAGCCTAAGCCGTTCTCGCAGATACCTATATGACAATGAGCGTCGATAAAGGCAGGATAAACCGTAAGCCCTGAAGCGTCAATGTCCCCGGGGGTAAGCTTTCCCCGGAAATCGGACATACTGCCCAAGGAGGAAATAACCCCGTCCTTCGTTTCTATATAGCCGCAGTCGATGTCCTCGCCCACGGCAGTAAAAATCTTAGCGTTATAAATCAGCATATATAAAAATCAGCTTTCCTTGCATTTTCCGATTATTTCCCCGGCTATGTCCTTGTCCTTTCTGTTTGCATTAACCGTAACCGAGGAATTTTTCATATAAATTTCCCGCCGCTTGTTAAAGAGCGCTTCGAGCTGCTCCTTTGTGTTGTTTACAACAAGAGGTCGGTGTGTATCGCCCTTTATTCTTCCGTAGCAAACAGGAAAATCTGCGTCAAGGAATACTACGATTCCCTTTTCTCTTGCAGTTTTTGCAGTATCCGGGTTTATGATTGCTCCGCCGCCTGTTGCAACAACGCTGTTTTCGGGCATTTCCTTTATATAGCGGCTTTCAAGGGTTCTGAAATAGGCTTCTCCCTCAGCTGCAAAAATATCGGGAATACTTCTGCCCTCCTTTTCCTCAATATACTTATCAAGGTCTGCAAAGGTACAGCCCAGCATTTTCGCTAAAAGCCTGCCTATATGGGATTTCCCGCAGCCCATAAAGCCGCAGAGGTATATGTTCTTCATACAAGCTCCTCCATGTCGGAGATAAGCTTCTTAAGGTCGCTGTCGTTGAAGTGCGCCTTGTTCCAGATTTCGTGAGCAGCAGCAGCCTGCAATACAAGCATAGCCATACCCGTCATAGCCTTTGCGCCCTTTTCCCTTGCGGTTTTTGCAAGAAGCGTTACCTTCGGGTTATATACTGCGTCAAAGACAAAGCTTACCTTTTCAAGCACTTCGGGAGTACAAGCCATTCTGTCGGTTTTCGGGTACATTCCAACAGGGCTTGCGTTTATGAGCAGGTCGAACCTTGGCATTTCACCGCCGAAATTATCGGGAGAAAGAGCGCCGTCAATGTATACTGCATTAACCTTAGCTTCCGGCTTCATAGCGGCAATTTCCGCCATAACCCTTTCTGCAAGCTCCCTGTCGCTCTTAAGGGCGGCAATTGTAAGCTCTCCGCCGCTTAATGCGGTTTCAATAGCCATCATTCTGCCAACTCCGCCGCAGCCTATCAGCAGAACCTTTCCCGAAAGGGAAGCGCCAAGCATTTCTATGGACTTTGTAAAGCCTAAAACGTCGGTATTGTAGCCCACCTTTTCTTCCCCGTTTTTAACGCAGTTCACCGAGCGGTAGCGCTTTGCGCCCTCGTCAAGCCTGTCGCAGTAGTCCATAATTGCAACCTTGTGGGGGATTGTGATATTAAAGCCGCTGAGATTTGCAAGCTTTTCAAAGCTGTTCGTAAGCTCCTCCGGCGGGATTTCAAGCTTTTCGTAGCCTCCCTCAACACCGGAAAGCTGTAAAAGCCTTGTGTGTATCTGGGGGGAAAGGGAATGACCTAAGGGATAGCCTATAAGTGCGTAATTCTTCATATTCTGCCTGCCTTTTTATGCGTCCATAGCCGAAGCTGTAACGTCATCAAGAGTTTTCTTTACAAGTCCCGTAAGGGTCTTTCCGGGGCCGCATTCTACAAAATTGTCAATACCGTCCTGCTGCATAGCTGCAAGCTCGGAGGTAAACTTAACGGGGGAGTAGATATGTCTTGAAAGCAGGTCTGCTATGCCCTCAACGCTTTCAAGCTTTCCGCCTGTAACGTTTGAATAGAAAACCTTTGCAGGAGCGGAGAAGGTAATACCGGAAATAAGCTCCTTGAACTGGAGTCCCGCTTCCTTCATATATTCGGAATGGAACGCCGCCGCAACCGCAAGGGGTACAATTCTCTTAGCGCCGTTTGCAGTAAGTGCTTCGGAAGCCTTAGCTATACCGCTTTCGCTTCCTGCAATAACCGTCTGCTGCTTTGAGTTGTAGTTTACGGGGGTAACATAGTCGCCGCCCGCTGTCACCTCTGCGCAGATTTTCTCAATAAGCGCCGTATCGGGGCACATTACCGCCGCCATTTTTCCGCCGTTCTTCTGCGCTGCCTTTTCCATGCAGGAGGCTCTGTATTTAATAAGTGTATAGCCTGTTTCAAGGCTTACCATTCCCGAAAGCACCATTGCCGCATATTCGCCCAGGGAATGACCTGCTACCGCAGAAAACTCTCCTCCCGAAAGACGGTATTTCTCGCCGCAGATAAGGGACATTGTAAAGATTGCAGGCTGTGAAACGCAGGTTTTCGCCAGCTCCTCCGCCGTTCCCTCAAACATTGTCTTCTTTATATCAAAGCCGAGGATGTCGCTGCCTGTCTTAAAAATTTCCTCGTAAGCGGCAGGGTTTTCCTCGCAGATTTTCCTGCCCATTCCGCTGTACTGGGAGCCCTGTCCCGAAAATAAAAGCGCTGTTGCCATATAACTGTTCCTTTCCTTAACGACAAAAATTTCCCCTTCCGTCCATTGACAAATACCGTTAATACTGCTATAATAATAATACTAATGCAATAAAAAGGGATAATTGGCAGGGGCTAAGCATTTCCCTTACATTATATACTATTTTTGCAGTAAAATCAAGCGTAACCAAAAGTTTTTTCGGGGGAATTAAAGCCCCCGACAGGAAAGGGTAGGTTTAAATAATGCGGGGAATTAAAATTCTTGGCACAGGAAAGTATATTCCGGAAACTGCTGTTAAAAACAGCTGGTTTTCAACATATCTTGAAACCGACGACGAGTGGATTACCTCAAGAACGGGAATAAAGGAAAGAAGATATTCTAAGGATAAGCCGAACTTTGTTATGGCGGCTTCTGCGGCGGCGGAGGCGGTTGAAAACAGCGGGCTTAAGCCTACGGATATTGACCTTATTCTTGCCTCCACCTGCTCGCCGGATTTCTTTTACCCCTCTCTCTCCTGTCTTGTGCAGGAGCGTATCGGGGCGGTAAATGCTGCGGCATGCGATGTTAATGCAGCCTGCACAGGCTTTATATCCGCTCTTGACGCAGCAAGCCGCTATTTGCAGGACGGGGATTACAAGAACGTTCTCGTAGTAGCCAGCGAAAGGCTTGCTCCCCAGGTTGACTTCAACGACAGAAGCTCCTGCGTTCTTTTCGGCGACGGAGCGGGCGCAGTAGTTGTAACAGCCGGCGATAAGCCTATGTACTCCTACTTCAGCGCAAAGGGCGATTTCTTCAAGGCGCTTTACTGCAAGGTTGATTACAGCCGTTCAAACTGCCCCTACTTAGAGGCGGACAAGATAATCGAGGAATATATCGGGGACGAGGTTAAGAACCATACTCTCCAGATGAACGGCAAGGAGGTCTATAAGTTCGCCGTTGACGCTATGGGAGCGGCGGTTGAAAAGGTGCTCCTGCGTGCGGGAATGACAATTGACGATATAGACCTTGTTATCCCTCATCAGGCTAACCTTCGCATAATTCAGGGCGCTGTAAAGCTTATGGGAATTTCTATGGACAAGGTTTACGTGAACCTTGAAAACCGGGGAAACACCTCCAGCGCTTGTATTCCCTCCTGTCTTGACGACCTTGCAAAGGAAGGAAAAATTAAAGAGGGAATGAAAATCTGTCTTGTAGGCTTTGGTGCAGGTCTTACAAGCGGCGCAATAATTTTTGAACAGTAAATCCTACGACAGAAAGGAAAAGAATATGAAAACCGAAATTACAGAGCTTCTCGGAATAAAGTACCCTATTTTACAGGGCGGTATGGCGTGGGTTGCTGAAAGCACCCTTGCGGCGGCGGTTTCAAACGCAGGCGGCGCAGGAATTATTGCAGGCGGCGCAGCTCCTATCGACTATTTAAGAGAACAGATTAGACGGGCAAAGTCCCTTACCGACAAGCCCTTCGGCGTAAATGTAATGCTTTTAAGCCCCAACGCAGACGACCTTGCACAGCTGGTTATCGACGAGGGAGTTGCCTTTGTTACAACAGGCGCAGGAAACCCCGGAAAGTATATGGAGGGCTGGAAGAACGCAGGAATCAAGGTTATCCCCGTAGTTCCTTCGGTTGCTCTTGCCAAGAGAATGGAAAGAGCGGGCGCAGACGCAGTTATTGCAGAGGGCACCGAAAGCGGCGGACATATCGGCGAAAATACTACAATGTGCCTTGTACCCCAGGTTGTTGACGCGGTTTCTGTTCCTGTTATTGCAGCAGGCGGAATTGCAGACGGAAGAGGTATTGCCGCTTCCTTTATGCTTGGCGCAAAGGGCGTTCAGGTAGGCACACGCTTCCTTGCTTCCGAGGAATGTCAGATACACGAGAACTACAAGAAGCTTGTTGTTGAGGCAAAGGACACCGACAGCCTTGTTACAGGACGTTTTACCGGTCACCCCTGCCGCAACGTAAAGACAAAGTTCGCAAAGAAGCTGCTCAACTTTGAAAAGGAAGGCGGAACTCCCG
>JBJERK010000311.1:0-2165 GCA_051882255.1 Ruminiclostridium sp. | reverse complement strand
AAGCTTTTTCAAGCCTATGCTCACCGACAAGAGCCTGTCAATGTGTCAGGACGTTACGCCCAATACTGCGGAAGCAAGAAGCATGATGTACGCTATAACCTGGGACAGCCTCGGAAAGAGAATGATACAGGTGGGAATTGAGCCGGTAAGACTTCTTGACGAGCTTAAAAACAACAGCGTTTCAAACATTGTGGACAGTATGCCGATATACGAGAATTTACAGATATATGTGGCGGACGCTGACGGCGTTATACTCGGTTCAACCGACAGCAGCGGCGGAATGGAGCTTGGTTCTGCGGGATTAGATGTTTCCGCTGCGGTCCCCGGCGTTATAAGCCATTTTCACACCGTTGTAAACGGACGGACAATCGGCTGCTCCGTTTTAAAGGACGACGAATATGTAATATGCGTTGTGCAGGACGACGCAAGCACTAAAAAAGAAACAGTACTGTCGCTGGTTATGGTGGCAGCCTACCTGCTGCTTGCTGCCGCAGCCCTGCTTATAGTTATAAAGCGCCTGCTTATTATAAAAAAAGAGCAGATGGACCAGCTTATGATACTTACCTCTATGGCGGGAATTTACTACAGCATGCACCTTATAGATTTCAAGAGCAATACCCTTACGGAGTACGCCGCCCACAATCAGGTCAAGGAGGTTGTAGAGAAGAACAGCGCCGAAGAGCCTGCCGAAACAATCCGACGGGTTATGCAGGCAACCATGTCCGAGGAGTATCTTGAACAGGGGCTCCTGTTTTCCGATGTTTCAACTCTTCCTGAAAGGCTTAAGGGCAGGAAGGTTATTTTCAGGGATCTGCTGGTCAAAAACGTGGGTTGGATAAGAATGTCCTTTATTGCAATAAGCGCAGACGCCGACGGAGTGCCCGAAAGGGTAATCTGTACCACCCAGATTATTGACGAGGAAAAGCGTAAGGAGGAGTCTCTTATACGGGAGTCCACCACCGACCAGCTTACCCGCTGCTATAACCGACGCGCTTACGAAAAGGATCTGGATAACTGCCCCGGGGTTTCCGACGACGAGGATTTTGTTTTCGTTTCCATTGACGTAAACGGGCTCAAGACCGTGAACGATTCTCTTGGTCATGCGGCGGGAGACGAGCTGCTCTGCGGTGCAGCGGAATGTATGAAGCGCTGCTTTGGCGGCAGGGGAAAGGTTTACCGCATGGGCGGAGATGAATTTGTTGCAATAATTTCCGTAAGCCCGGATAAGCTGGATAGGATAAAAGCTGATTTTGACAGCGCTGTTTGCGGCTGGTCGGGGAAGATAGTGAAAAGCCTGTCCGTTTCCTGCGGCTATGTGACAAAAAGAGAATTTCCCGGGTATACAGTAACGGAAATTGCAAGGCTTGCCGACGAAAGAATGTACTCGGCAAAGGCAGAGTATTACGAAAGGCTTCACGCCTGCCCGAGATAAGCTTGTTTTGGCAGATATGCGGTGTTAAAGAGGCAGGAGGTTTGAAAACCTCCTGCCTTTAATAACCTTATGTATTTCAGCAGCTTATTCAGCTGTTTTCTGCTGCAATTTCTTTTGTTTATTATTGTCCCGAAGCATAAGTACAAGGAACACAAGACCAAGGATATAGGTAGGAATTGAGAGAATAATGAAATCTGCAATAGTAGCGGTATAACCCTCCGGTACGCCGCTTATAAAAAGCTGCTCTATGCTTTTTCCGCCGAAATTGTTGGCGGCGTGCATAATTGCGGCAGGATAGATTGAGCCGGTCTTTTTCGTGACCCACATAAGCCCCATACCGATAAATGTGCAGGAAATGCACATAGCCAGAATACCGAGCCAGGGGTAGCCCTCATATTCCGTGCCGAAGTTGTGTCCCACAACCGTCATCTCTGCATGCCATAGTCCCCAGATGATACCGCCTGCGATAACGGTGCCTGTGGTGCCCAGCAGCGGCTCCATTTTCTGATTCATATAGCCCCGCCAGCCGAATTCCTCGCCGAAGGTGTTGAACGCCATAAGGGGTATAAAGCTAATTGTCAGCAGCACGTTTCCTGCAAGCTGCATACCGTTCAAACCTGAGCCAACCTCGGAGAAATCGCCGCCTCCGTATATGATTGTTGCAAGAACGCCCTCAATAACACCCAGCGCGACTACCGAGAATACTGCAATAAGATAGTATTTTATATTTCCC
>JBJERK010000310.1:0-2174 GCA_051882255.1 Ruminiclostridium sp. | reverse complement strand
AGCGGTGCCGGATTTTTGCAAAGATTTCCTGAGTTTAAATGGTTTTTAGTATTAGCTAACAAAAAAACGGACTGCTTTTGCGGTCCGTTTTCTTAATTCTCTTTCTTAATTCTTATTTAAATTGTTTATTGCTTCAACAACCCTGTCGGTCTGCTGACGGTTATTTGTATCATCAAGCCTGTTGGAAATAAGATAATTTATCTGATTTTCCGCTGCCTCTGCCTTCGCCTTTTCAAAAATTATAAAAGAAAGCAGCTTTGAGCTTCCCGAGGTAGTTTTTATTTCAAGCACGGTATGAAAAGCATTTACTCCCGTTATAAAGCCCAGAAGCATAAGTATTATTCCGATAATCGGCGTATCTAAAAGAGACAGAAAACCGATTAAAAGCAAGACTGCACCTAAAATAAGCTGACCTACCGATATGCTGAAATCAGAATCTACTGAAGCTATCTGATTAATCGGTACACTTTCCTTTTTAGCGCCTAAGGGGATAAAGGCAAGAATAGTATTAGGCTTTTTAAGCCGTATAAAATTCTGCTCCTGTACTATTTCGCCCTTAAGATAAAAGGTTAACAGCGACGACATAAACTCAATTTTTTCCATATCAAACTTCCTCTTTATGTAATATTATTCCATTACGGAATAATATTATTATACCACCGGAGCGCAAATAAGTAAATATAAAAATATTCCAAAAAAGAATAATATGTTTTGGTAAATATGCTATAATACATAAAAGGCGGGTATTCCGCATTACATCGCAAAGCATATTAATAATTTTAGGGTAACGCTTATGTATAGGGAAAATCTTCAGAAAAACCTGCGGGCGGCTCGGAAAAAAAGAAAGCTGACGCAGCAGGTCGCTGCCGATTTTCTCAATATCCAGCAATGCACGCTCTCAAAATACGAAAACGGCAAGCTTGAGCCTGACGTTGAAACTATTTGCAGAATGGCGGTTTTTTACGGAGTTTCGGCGGACTGGCTGTTCGGGATTGATAATATGGACAAAAAGGAATAGAACAAAACGGACTGCTCCAAGGCTCGGGGCAGTTCTTTTTTTATAATGCAAAAAATACGTTCAGCCCGCTTTACTTTTCCCTCCCGCGGTGCTATAATGCAATTAAATAAAATAAAAAGCTGGTGATTTTATGTGGCTTGCGGCAGCCTGCGGCTCGGCGCTGTTTGCGGGGCTTACCTCTGTGCTGGCTAAGTGCGGGATAAGAAAAACAGACTCGGATATTGCTACTGCAATAAGAACAACGGTGGTACTTATATTCTCGTGGCTTATGGCGGCGGTTTCGGGTGGCATTTCCGACATAGGAAAAATCGACGGCTATTCCCTGCTGTTCCTTATCCTTTCGGGAATTGCAACCGGCGCTTCCTGGATTTGCTATTTCAAAGCGCTTTCCATGGCGGACGTGAACAAGGTCGTTCCTATCGACAAGTCAAGCTCCGTACTTACGGTTATTCTCGGCATCCTGATTTTCGGGGAGTTCGGAAATCTTCCCGTAAAGCTTGTCTGTACCGCTCTTATAGGTGCAGGCGTGCTGCTGATGATTGACAAGAAGCCGGCGGAGCAGAAGCAGGAAAAGCGGGTATGGATAGTATATGCTGTCCTTTCAGCAGTTTTTGCGGCGCTTACCTCGGTGCTGGCTAAGGTAGGCGTAAACGGGGTTGAGTCCAATCTTGCAACTGCTATACGCACCTGCGTTGTGCTGGTTTTTGCCTGGACGATTGCCGCAGCAAAGGGGAAGCTTCCTCTTGCGGTTAAAACCGACCGCAGAGAGCTTGTATTTATCTGCCTTTCGGGAATTGCAACGGGCGCTTCATGGCTTTGCTACTACTATGCGATACAAAACGGCGCAGTAAGCGTGGTTGTGCCGATTGACAAGATGAGTATTCTTGTGTCCATTGTGTTTTCCGGGATTTTCTTCGGGGAAAGGCTGTCGAAAAAGGCTGTATTCGGGCTTTGCGCTATGCTGGCGGGAACGGTTGGTATGGCGGTATTTACATAAGGTCACCTCTAAAAACCATAGTGCCTCAGATGCGCAGTCAGATTGTATAAATTGAGCGCAGGCTGGCTGGCGCCAGTCAAGCGAAATTTGTGCAATATGACGGAAAATATGCAAGCAGATGAGGTGCTAAGGCGTTAGCCGGTGGTTTTTAGAGGCGAC
>JBJERK010000309.1:6708-8497 GCA_051882255.1 Ruminiclostridium sp. | reverse complement strand
CAGCAAAAACGACAGAAACGACTGGTTTATCGGTCAGGACCTTGTAATAATGAACGCCAACGCAAACGACCTTAACTTAGGCGGAAATAACCTTTATATCAAGGGCGACCTTTATCTGCCGGTAGACTGCAAGATTACTGCTGCAAATATCTTTGTCGGCGGAAACATCTATTTCACCGGCGGCGGTTCAAGCACAATCAACGGCAATCTCTATGTAGGCGGCGACGGCACCGGCGGAATAAACTATACTATCCCCGATGATAAATACGCCTCCGATCTTCTGGCTGCTATGAACTCCGCAGGATACAGCAAGACCCTTAATAAGGACGCCGGCACAAACCCTGTTACAATTAACGGAAACCTCAACTGCAACGGTTCTATCGACGATTCAAAGGGCTCCAACAAGCTTGTAGTAAACGGCGACACCTCCAACATCTGGGATCCCAGCAACATTGATACAACCATTTCTGTTAAGGAAGAGGAAAACGGAGAATTTGTAAAGAACTTACAGGATACTACCGTTAAGAACGCTATCGACCAGCAGACAGGTACCACAATTTACGAAAACTATACCTCAAAGGCTACTGCACTCGAGAACGAACTCACTATCGCTCTTCCCAGAAGGGATGATTCCACCGGCTGGCAGCCGGCACTCGATGAAAGCTCAGGCTATACTCCAGTATATACAACCGTTACAGAAAACGGAGTAGATAAGCAGATTCTTACGGGCTACGAAGGACCTAACGGTTCAGAGTATGTTTTTGATGAACCTGGCAATCCTTACTCGGCATGGACAGGTACGATAGTATCCGATAACGGAGATGTGGCTAATGTTAACGTTGATTTCACAGGCAACGGTGCAGTCAGCGTAGATATTCCCTATTCCGAAGACGGCTACCTGCTTGATATTCAGGGCGCTGACGGTTTCAGCGGAAGCCTTGACTACAGCTTCCACGCAGACGGCAGCGACAAGGTTCAGCAGGTTGTATTAAAGAGCAACTTTACCGATGACGCAGGAAATCCCGGCTTCTCATGGAAGGGCTCCAACTACGGCAACAACAGCGGAAGCTCTGAGGTAACAGTAGAGGGCGGCGGAAACCTTGCTCTTGAAATGGGCAACATTGACGAGAACGGCAACTATATTGCTTACGATTCAAGCAAAACCGATAAGACTGTTGTTTATTACGCTGCTCAGAAGGAAGCGGTAGGTACTCCCGACCAGCTCGCAAAGCTCAACGGAAACTATCAGGGCTTCGACCCCAGTTCAATCCTTGACTCCAACTCCAAGCCCCTCAGCGGCTATGAAAACAAGGTTATGCTTATTTCCAACAAGAACGGCGGCACAGCAGTAGACGGTTCGAGAATTGATAATACCTTCTTCGGCATTATCTACGCTCCTAACGGCGACTACACCAACAAGGCGCCCAACGGCGGTAATACTCCTATCGTAGGCGGTCTTGTTGCAGCACGCTACGACGCTGAGCTTGCAAAGTTCATTTACTCCGAGCCTGACCCCGACGACCTGAGATTAATATTCGGCTCTCTCGGCGGCAACGGAACTACACCGACTCCTCCCGGACCTACTACTCCTCCCTCAATCGAGGATATTACCGAAGGTCCCTGGGCGTCCGAAGGCAGCACTTATATCGGCTAAAGCAGTAACGGTTTTCTCTCCGCTTAAATGCGGAGAGAAAGGCTGTTAAGAAAGGAACACGCCATGATTAAAAAAATTACTCAGCTGAAAAGGCGTAAGGGCTTTACGCTCGTTGAGTGTATTGTCGCAATAGCC
>JBJERK010000309.1:0-6608 GCA_051882255.1 Ruminiclostridium sp. | reverse complement strand
TCAGCTGAAAAGGCGTAAGGGCTTTACGCTCGTTGAGTGTATTGTCGCAATAGCCGTATTCGCATTATTAACAGCCGTTATCCTTATGATACTTGTGAACGCCCAGAATCAGGCGGTAAGGTCAAAGGAATCGGAGGAAGACCTCAATAACCTTATTGAAAACGTTGTAGGCGACGATACCTACAAGAAGTACAGTTCAGAAAATTCAAAGACCCTTACCCTTAATTTTAACGGCGGAAAGACCTTTGATATTACTTACGACACAATTGCAGGCTACAAGAACTATGTAAAGTGCAACCCGAAGAACGGCGCAGCAAGCTGCGGATATGTTGGCAACAATACCGACTTTATGAACGGTAAATCTGTTGCGGATTTTTTAAGTGCAGGCGATGAGTATACCTGTCCGCGGTGTGGCGAAGTCGTTGTTCAGACTCTTATCTGCGAGGGCTGCCTTAACTCGGGAAGCTACAACGATACTTCAAAGTTCAGCTGCAGCGCTGCAACAGGAAGCTATACCTGCCTTGAATGTGGAAGCGGAAGCGTAAAGGGAAGCGATATTGATGACGCAGTAACCGCAGACGCAAACTTCAAAGTAAGCGGTCTTACAGCAAACTCAATCCGCTACGGAAAGGTTGACCTTCCAACGGATACGGATACCCTTATCGATACAGGCGGAGTAACCTGCAACGTTACCATTGAATACGAGCATAAGTACGACAACCTTACGCTCCCGGGCGTTTACAAGATGACCTTTACAGGTTTTTCCGGTACCGCACCTTCGGCAATAGATATTTATCTGCCTCCCTGGTACGTAATCGGCTCGCTTAAGACTCCTGCGGCAAGCTCCTATACCGCAACTGCTTACCAGAACGACCTTTCAAGTCATGATGTTACAGACTCCAATATGAGCCATATCAAACTTGAAAATGCTTCCGGAAATCTTCCCGGCACGGTAGTTGTAGAGTTTACTCTTACCAACTATAAGAACAACTACTCCTTCGATTATGACTACCGTCAGCCCTATGACATAGACGAAGACGGAAGTATTGACTCTGCGGAACAGCAGACCCGCGGTCTTATAGGCTACTGGTTCCGTATCGGCAGCTACAGATCAAGCACTTCTACCGAATATAAGAAGAATGCCGAAGGAAACGATACGGATATAGTTATAAAAGATAAGGTTACTTCAGTCAGCTACCCCAGCGGCTTTACCAATTAAGGAGGGATAGCAGTGACAAGTATGTTAAGACGAGTTAAAAGCCGTAAGGGCTTTACTCTTACAGAGCTTATTGTAGTAGTAGCTATCGTAGGACTGCTTATGATATGCGTTACCGCCTTTGCAGGTCCTATCAGCAAGATGGTTAAGGCTACTACCGCAGATACGGACGCCATTACTATCAATGAGATTGCAGGCGATTATATCGAAAGGCGTCTCGCTTATGCAGACTGCATCAAGATTTATACAGCAGCAAACGCCGACCCGACCAATACAACCCTGTCGTCGGCTTACAACATGATTCAGGGCTACAGAGGCTCAAACGATACTACGGGTATGCTTGTCTTCAAGATGATTGATGACTCAAGCGACCCGAAAAGCAACACCTACAGAATTTACGACGTTCCGATTAAGGGTTCAGGCTCTTCAACCTATATCAGCAGCTTTACATCGGCAACCGGCGTAACCCTTCCCACAAGTCCCGTTTTTGCGGACGACTATTACGGAAGGTATCAGCATCTTTTCCTTTTCAGCCCCGATTCCTACAAAGGCGGCACGGATAAGCAGTTCAACATATCCGTAAACGTTGTAAAGGGCAAGGCATTCCTCAATTTCGACATTTACTCCTACTATTTCGACATAAACTCAGCAGGCAACCTTGAGCCGAAGAGCGGAACAGACAGTACAGTCGAAAAGTTCTATAAGAACAAGATGGATCCTGCTGTCAACACAGACGACGGTATTTCAGACCTTACGCTGGATAAAACCGCTTACGAGCATGTATCCTTTGAGCTTCAGAATATCGGTATTGCGACAGTAACGACCTATGAGGCAGACGGAATTACCGTAAAGGAGAAGGTAGGCGTACCGAAGCTTGTAAACAGCTATTATGTGGGCGAAGGCGACGATATTGTAGTTTTCTACAATGTAAAGAACTATAATCCCACAGTATTCCCTCCCGCATAAAATCATACTAAAAACACCCGACGCCTGACGGCGAAGAAGCCGCCCGGGTCGGGTGTGAATAGTGATTAGCGTACAGACGACAAGTCCTGCACGTTAATCAGTATTACATAAGTCCCAGATACCACTTGATAATTGCCGCTCCGAACATATAGCCAACAGCAATTCCAACGGAGAGGTAAGGACCGAAAACTATCTGCTTCTTGCAGGACACGCTTTTTACCTTCTCGTTTTCAATCACAATTGAAATTCCGTACTTGCTGACCTCGGAAAGCTCGGCGTCCAGCATTTCGTTAAGCGTCCCGATGTCAGGCTTCTTGCTCCAACACTTTTCGTCGATACATTCCGGCTCAATATCGGATTTGCCCTTGAAAATGCTGCCGTAAACTGCGTCGGACTTTCCATCAAGGACGTAAGCGCCCTCTTCTTTTTGTGCTGCATACCATTTCTCCGCAATTTCCTTTGACTTTTCAGTTGCAAGCTGCTTTGTGCTTTTAGGTGCAGAAGCGAGGCTTATACCGCCTCCGATTGCCCCGAGAACAATTCCGATGGCTGCGGCGGGTACAACCTTCCAGCCCAGCAGCAGACCTGCCCCGGCCATAAGCTGAACGTCTCCGCCTCCCATAGCTCCGAAAAGTGCGAGTATGGCAAAGGGAACGCCAACAACAGCCATTCCGATAAGATGCTCGTACCAGGGCATATCGCCTGTAAATACAGAAATTATCGTAGCAGCAACGCCAAGCAGGAATACAATCAGACTGCACCCATAAGGAATTTCCATATAGTCAATATCAATTCCGCTTGCAACCACAAGAGTTGAGATTAGAATAAACGCAAAAATAAGCTGATAGGAAATACCGAAGGCAACCGTTGCAAGAGTAAACATAAGTGCGGTTGTAAGCTCCACAATCCAGTAGCGGGGAGAGATTTTCGCTTTGCAGAAGCGGCATTTTCCACCTAAGAATATGTAGCTTAAAATCGGTATAAGGTCAATGTTCTTAAGCTGCTTTCCACAGCTCATACAGTGGCTCCTGTTCACAACAATCGACTCCTTACGGGGAACACGGAGAATAACAACATTTAAAAAGCTTCCGATTACGGCGCCGAGAACGAATGCCATTACTAAAAAGGTTATTACATAAGGCAAGGGCAGTTCGGACAGGTTCATATTTACACCATTCCTTTCCCGCAGGTACTGCGGTTTGTTTTAGTCTATTGTAGCACAAAAAGAGGTTAATATCAACTGTTTTCAGTTGTCTTACATAAAATAATGTTTACATATTTATAAATTGGAGGTTCACGAATGAAAAACATCCCCATTGGTCAGATTCTTCTCGAAAACGGCTACATTACAAAGCAGCATCTTGAAGACGCTCTTGTAAAGCAGAAGGAAACCGGCAAAAAGCTTGGCGATATGCTGCTTGATTTAGGCTATGTTTCCGAGACGCAGCTCGCACAGGCGCTTTCCCAGAGGTTAAAGGTTCCCTTTATCGACCTTACAACAACCAAAATCGAAAGCGACGCTGTTAAGAAAATTCCTGAGGCAGTTGCAAAGAAAAATACAGTTATCGCCTTTAAAATCAACAACGGCAGACTGTACGTCGCAACAAACGACCCTGTAAACTTCTACATTTTCGAAGAGCTGAAAATCCAGACCGGTATGGAAATTCACGCCATGCTGGCAACCAAGTCCTCCATAACCGAGGCGATCGGTAAGGCTTACTCCGCAAATACCGTTTCTAACGTTATGAACGATATTGATAAGGAGTACGACGCTAACGAGGCTCTTATGGAGCAGGAGGAACAGTCCGAGGAAAGAATTGATAACGCTCCTGTTGTAAAGCTTGTAAACACTATTATCGAATCCGCATACAGAGACAGAGCTTCGGATATTCATATCGAGCCCTTTAAGGACAGAACGAGAATCCGTTACCGTATCGACGGCGAGTGCGTTGAGAGAATGGCTGTTAAGCCCGCCGTACATAACTCCCTTATCACCCGTATCAAAATTCTCGGCGGTATGAATATCGCTGAAAGACGTATCCCTCTTGACGGACGTTCAAGTGCCGTTATCGACGGAGTAACACAGGATCTTCGTATTTCTACAATCCCTACCGTTTACGGTGAAAAGTGCGTTATACGTCTTCTTGCAACAGGCGACGAGAAGGCAAGAAAGATTACCGAGCTTGGTATGACGGATTACAACTACGAAATGTTCAAGCAGATTATCCGCTGTCCTAACGGCGTTATGCTTGTAACAGGACCTACGGGTTCCGGTAAGTCCACAACCCTTTACGCAACCTTAGGCGAGCTTTCAAAGCCTAACGTAAATATCGTTACAGCAGAAGACCCTGTCGAAAAGAAAATCGACGGCGTAAACCAGTGCCAGATGAACGAAAAGGCAGGTATGACCTTCGCAGCAGCTCTTCGTTCTATCCTCCGTCAGGACCCTGATATAGTAATGGTCGGAGAAATCCGTGACGGCGAAACAGCCGACATCGCTATCCGTGCCGCTATCACAGGACACCTTGTGCTTTCAACCCTGCATACAAACGACGCAGCTTCAACAATCCTCCGTCTTGTAGATATGGGCGTTGCACCCTACATGGTTGCTTCCTCCCTTGTCGGCGTTATAGCACAGCGACTTGTAAAGCTTCTCTGTCCCGCCTGCCGCGAAAAAATACTCCTTACAGACCCTGCAGATTTAAGACTTGTTGGCAAGACAGAGCCTGTTGAAATCTATCAGCACCATATCGGCGGCTGCCGCGAATGTCATTACACAGGCTATAAGGGCAGAACCGCTATTCACGAAATCATTGTTTCCACCAACGACATCAAGGAGCTTATCTCCAGAAACGCTACTGCCGAGGAAATCGGTAAGCAGGCGAGAAAGAACGGAACAAAGCTGCTTCGTGACAACGTAACGGATATGGTTTTAGAGGGCAGAACTACCATGGATGAGCTTGTAAAGGCTACATACTCGGTATAACGGAATAGTAAGGAGAATAAAAATATGACTAATACAATTGACATTAATCAGATACTTGACGAAGTCAGAGAAAGAGGAGCCTCCGACCTTCACTTTACAGCAGGTCTTCCTCCCATTATCCGTCTGCACGGTAATATCGTAAAGGTTTCCGGCTATCCGGACTGCACCGAGCCGATTATCGTAAACGTAATCAACCAGATTACCTCCATCAAGCACAAGCAGACCATTCAGAAGGGACTCGACGCCGACTTCTCCTACGTTTCCGCTTCCGGTCACCGTCACCGTGTCAATGTTTACAGACAGCGCGGTTATCATGCTGTTGCTATGCGTCTTTTAAGAAACGATATTCCTACCTTAAAGGACCTTTTCCTCCCGCCTATTCTCGGCGATTTCGCCCTTAAGCCCCGTGGACTTGTTCTTGTAACAGGCCCTACCGGTTCAGGTAAATCCACAACTCTTGCGGCTATGATTGACCATATCAACCGCCAGAAGAACTGCCACATTATCACAATTGAGGACCCTATCGAGTACCTCCACAACCACAAGCAGTCCATGCTTAACCAGCGTGAGGTAGGCGTTGACGTTGACAGCTTCGCAGGCGCTCTGAGAGCTGCACTCCGTGAAGACCCGGACGTTATCCTCGTAGGAGAAATGCGTGACTTTGAAACAATCAATGCAGCAGTAACCGCCGCTGAAACAGGACACCTTGTACTTTCGACACTGCATACAACGGGTGCTGCCGAAACCCTGGACCGTATTATAGACGTTTATCCGCCTCACTCACAGGGACAGATTCGTTCACAGCTTGCAAACTCAATGGTAGGCGTTATTTCCCAGACCCTCTGCGCTACCACCGACGGAAAGGGACGTATTGCCGCTCTTGAAATCATGGCGGCTACCGACCCGATAAGAGCTATGATTCGTGAGGGTAAGATATTCCAGATTCCCAGCGCTATTGCAACAGGTAAGGCTGCGGGAATGTTCTCCCTCGACCAGGACCTCGCAAGACTTGTAAGAAACGGAAAGATTACCGAAGAACTGGCGCTTTCCCGCTGCCAGGACCCCTCGGAGTTCAAGAGATTCCTTACTATGGGTTAATAAGAAAAAGGGCTGCTGCGGCAGCCCTTTTGTTATGCTGAGAGTTTTGAGATATGAGAGTTTTTGAGCCAAGGGGGGCTACTCGCCCCCCTTGACCCCCTCGGAAACGTAAGACGTTTCATCCAATGAAGCTTGATTACTGCATTTGCTTATGGTGGGACTTTTGGCGCACATTCGCAGTTTTTGTGGGCTGAATTGCTTTGGCGGTTTTGCATAATGGGTAAGTAATGATTATTGCTGTTCTTTCATTCTGTTCTGAACACCCGCCCCTACATCGCGAAGCGTCTGAAAGTTTTTGCGCAGCTTGCTGCGAGGCTTCTTTTCAAAAAGGCGTCCTCTCTT
>JBJERK010000308.1:0-8511 GCA_051882255.1 Ruminiclostridium sp. | reverse complement strand
ACCGTAACTCCCGCTTCTCCCCTGTCAACCGTAAGGTCAACGGACAGGTCAAAGCAGAAATCTCTCTGCCGTATTCCTATGAACGTGGGAGAGTCAACGTCGTCAAGGGTAACGCTTGTGCCGTGGAGAACAGCCCTGTTTTCCGACAGCTCGTAGCTCTCTTTCTTAGGGTGCCGCAGATAGCACCAGTCAATGCCGAAATCGGTGTTTTCAAAGGTGTATTTCTTCTTGTATTCCTGCACAAAATCCCCGCTAAGCTCGTAGCTTTCGGCGCAGGTTCCGTCCTCTCCCGCAGTAAACCAGCCGTCCCTGCCGAACTGCACAGGAATAAGGAAAACCTCCCTGCCAAGGTTGTGATAGGGCAGCCAGATATGTATCTGACGAAAGCCAAGGCAGAGTATATGCCAATCCCCGTTGTAGTCCTGGATAAGGTCGCCGTGACCTATGCCCTGAATAATAAAGGGAGCTTTGTTGCGGTTGGTGATAATCGGGTTTTGAGGGCAGCTCTCAAATGGTCCCCAGATATTTTCGCTTCTGGCGCAGGTTATCATGTGGCCGTATTCTGTGCCGCCCTCCGCTGCCATAAGATAGTAATAGCCGCCGATTTTGTAGATGTGGGGGCTTTCGAGGTAACGTCCGCCGGAGCCTTGCCAGATATTCCTGCTGCCCGACAGCTTTTCCCCTGTTTCAATATCAATTTCGCATTGGGTTACGCCGTTAATTCCGTTGTCGTCTGCGCCGTTGCTGATAAAAAAGGTTCTGCCGTTTTCAAAGTACAGGGAGGGGTCAATGCCGCCCTGCTTTACGGTTATCGGCTCCGACCATTCGCCGTAAATGTCGTCGGTATAAACATAGAAATTCTCGTGGGTGGTGTCGTTGGTTGTAACCATATAGAACCGCCCGTTGTTACAGCGTATAGTGGGCGCAAACACGCCGCCTGAGCTGTTGATTTTGTCAAGCATAACCTGACTTTTCCGGGTAAGGACGTGTCCTATCTGCTTCCAGTTCACTAAATCCTCGCTCTCAAAGAGAGGAACGCCGGGGAAGTACTGGAAGGAGCTGCACACCATATAGTATTTTCCGTTTGCTCTGCAAACGCTTGGGTCGGGGTAAAAGCCTCTTAAAACTGGGTTTTTGTAAATCATAGCCGGTCTCCTTATATATCAGATTAAGGTAATTTTATCCTATAATCCGTTTTTTGTCAATGATATATTTTTTCTTGTGGACTTTTCCCTAAATTTATGCTATAATACACTGGAAAAATGAAATATTAACCGAAACCCGTCGGAATTTTTTGGTTGCAGTACTTCTTCCGGCGGGTTTCGGCAAAAAAATAAATAAAGCTTACTGCAAACGGAGGATAAAAATGATTGCAAGAACATCGCCCATGGGCTGGAACAGCTGGGATTGCTACGGCGCTGCCGTAACCGAGGATATTGTAAGACAGAACGCCGAATTTATGGCGAAGCACCTTAAAGAATATGGCTGGGAATATATCGTTGTGGATATTCAGTGGTACGAGCCGCAAGCGATCAACCACGTTTACCACCCTTTTACAGAGCTTTGCATGGACGAATTTTCAAGGCTTATCCCCGCAGAAAACAGGTTTCCCTCCGCCGCCGGAGGAAAGGGCTTTGCGCCTCTTGCAGAGTATGTTCATTCCCTCGGACTTAAGTTCGGAATACATATTATGCGTGGTATTCCAAGGCAGGCTGTTCACAGAAACACAAAAATAAAGGGAACGGACAAAACCGCCCGTGAGATTGCAAAAACCGCAAGTATATGCGCTTGGAATACAGATATGTACGGCGTTGACCCGGATAAAGAGGGAGCAAGAGCCTATTACGACAGCATTTTTGAGCTTTACGCTTCCTGGGGCGTTGATTTTATCAAGTGCGACGATATATGCCGTGAGCTGCCCCACGAGGAAAAAGAGCTTGTAATGCTCAGCGAGGCGCTGAAAAGCTGCGGAAGAGATATGGTTTTAAGCCTTTCTCCGGGACCTGCTCTTCTTGAAAAGGCGGAGCTTTATAAGCAGGTTTCAAATATGTGGCGGATTACCGACGATTTCTGGGACAAGTGGGAGCTGCTGTACGCCATGTTTGAACGGGCGGAGAAGTGGTGTACCCATTCGGGAGCGGGACATTGGCCGGACGCAGATATGCTGCCCATAGGACCTATCAATCAGGTCTGGGACAAGGCGAACAGAACCAACTTCACCCATGATGAGCAAATCACAATGCTTACTCTCTGGAGCATTTTCCGCTCGCCCCTTATGATAGGCGGGGAAATGACGGGCTTTGATGAGTTTACAATGGGTCTTATCACCAACGAGGCTATACTTGAAATGCACAAAAAGGCAAGACACGCTCATCAGGTGTGGCGGAGAAGCATTGAGGGAAACGAGTACATTCTCTGGACTGCTATGTGCGCAGACGGCGGGCAGTACGCTGCTGTTTTCAATGCAGGCGAAACCGGCGGAACTGTAAAAATAAGCCTGTCGGATTTGGAGATTGAGAAAGCTTCCGGCGCAACAGAATTATGGTCGGGAGAAAAGAAGGATATAGGCGAAAGCTTTGAAGTGAGCCTTGAAAGTCACGGGGCTAAGGCTTTTATAATCCTGTAAATTATTTAACGGCTTTTTCGCCGAGTCTTATGGTTCGGGGAAAAGCCGTTTTTTAAAAAAATAAGCCTTCTGCGGCGGCAGAACTGCTGCCCACAAAAGAAAAACGGCTTACTTATTGGATTTATGTGATTAAATATTGACAAATTCAGGAATATATGGTAAAATGTTTTAAATATACAAAACATTATAGGAGGAAATGCCGATGAGAAAGCTTAAATTTACGGCTGCCGCTGCGGTGGCTGTTCTGTGCATTTCAGGCTTTACGGCTTCTGCGGCTGCGGAAGAAACCGAAATGTCAATAACCGCCGAGTCGGTATTGGTTACGGATAATATCGACTTGCCCGACAGCGATGAGCTTTTTGAAGGGTATGTGGAAAAGACCTTTTACGGGGATTATGGGGCTTCTGTATATTCTACCACAGCAAGAGATAATCTTTCAGAAGCAGATGCAAAAATTTACGACGCTCTGAAGCCTGAGATTAAGAAGATTGCAAACGGGGAAATCTCAAGCGCAAAAATAAGTGTTGCCGACAGCTTACTTCCCAAAGCTACCTTTACCCCGGGAGAACTCGGCGTAACGTCATTTACCGAAAGTACTATCAATACCGCAAAAGCAAATATCAATGCAGAAAAGCTCGGCTTTGACTTTGGAAAGATATGCAAAGCACTTATGTATGATTGCCCCTGTGAGCTTTACTGGTTTGATAAGACAGTAGGCTACGGTATAAGCTATGGTATTTCATATAGCGTTAACTCATTAACTGTTAAGAGTTTTACATTTAATTTTATAGTATCAAAGGATTATTCTTCATCTGGAACTGCCGGAACTTATGTAACCGACACCGCCAAAACCTCCGCCGCAGCAACCGCCGCTGAAACTGCCCGAACAGTAGTCAACGAAAATGCAGGCAAAACAGATATAGATAAGCTTTTCGCTTATAAGGAGTATATCTGCGGTGAAGTTTCTTACAATGATAAAGCTGCAAGCGACAGCTCTACTCCTTATGGCAACCCCTGGCAGCTTATCTATGTATTTGACAAAGACTCCGAAACAAATGTAGTCTGCGAGGGCTACGCAAAGGCGTTCCAGTACCTTTGCGACCTTACAGCGTTCAATAATGAAGAAATTTACTGCATAAGCGTTACCGGAGAAATGGACGGCGGCGGACACATGTGGAATGTTATGCACATGGACGACGGCAAGAATTATCTTGTTGATATTACAAACAGCGATACCGGAACATTCGGTCAGGACGGAAGCCTTTTCCTCAGCGAGTACGGTTCTTCTGACGGCAATACGTCGTATACCTTTAGCAATACCGGTGGTAGTAAAGTAACATTTGTTTACGACGAAGATACAACAGCAATCTATTCAGCCGACGAGCTTGCTCTTTCCGATGATAAGTACCACTGGGACTATGACGGTGACGGAAGATGCGACGAAGGTGGCTGCTACGTAATAATTGACGGAATCGGCGCAACGCTTGCGGGCTACACATTAAGCCTCAGTGGAAATATCGGCGTAAACTTCTATATGGAGCTTTCCGATACGATTTTAAACGACAGCGGAGCATATATGCAGTTTACATTACCCAACGGAACAACAGAAAAGGTAATGGTTGCAGAAGTTAAGGCTTCTCCAAAAGATGTTAATGGTAAGAATTTTTACATTTTCCCCTGCGAGGTAGCCGCAAAGGAAATGACCGCCGAGATAAAGGCGCAGATGTTTGACGGAAACGGAAGCAGCGGCAAGGAATACGCCTACACCGTTAAGGATTATGCGGACTATGTTCTGACCCATACCGAAAGCTACTCGACACAAACCGTTGCTCTCGTAAAGGCTATGCTGAATTACGGCGCTTATTCGCAGTTGTATTTTAGCTATAATACCGGTAAGCTTGCTAATGAAGGCGTTACGGCTGATTTCTCCGCAATAACGGCTGATACCATCATCACTTCTTCTCCCGTATACACAAAAAACGAAAGCTACACAGGCAGCACCGCCTACTACGGCAGCAGCCTTGTACTGAAATCGGGAACGGATATAAAGCACTATTTTACCCGCGATACGTCAATCGGCATTGATAAATACACCTGCACAGACAGCAGCAGTAACAGATATGAGGTTGCCGCTTCCGGAGATTATCTGTATGTAAGAGTGCCGAATATTCCAGCTCATAAGCTTGGAGAAACTCTGACTCTTACCCTTTACGAAAACGGCACAGCAGTCGGAACAATATCCAACTATTCGCCTATGAGCTACGCTTATGCAGTGCTTAACGCTTATCCGACATCGGGCGGCGAAAAAGATACGCTGAGAAACGTGGTAATTGCACTCTATCACTATTACACAAACGCAATTGCAGCTTAACAGTAAAAGGAGGATTTTACAATGAAAGAAAAGTACACAGCACCCGAAATGGAAATCGTGGAGTTTGAGGTTGAAGATATTATTACGGCAAGCGGCGAAGATGATGAAACGGATAAGATTGGATTATAATCATAACATTACTTTTCATCAACCAAAACCGACAGGCGTCAATACGGCGCCTGTCCTTTTTAAAGGAGCGCTTATGAAAAAATCGAAATATATAGCCTTACCTCTTTTAGCGGCAGTCCTGCTTGCTTCCTGCGGAGGTAATGAGGAACAGACCTTTGCAAGCACGAGCAGCGGCACTCCTGACGAAACCACGCAGGCACAGACGGTAATATTATCAATGACCGAGGAAAAGCAGGAGTCGCCTCTCGAAGAAACAGCGAAAATAACTACAGAAGCGCCGAAGTCGGAGGAAAAGCCCGAAGCAGTAAGCGCCGAAAGTACAACCACGGCTAAGATTACTGCTGCTGCACCAAAATCGGAGGAGAAAACCACCGATAAAGCAAGCGGAACGACTGCACCACCGAAAACAACCGAAAAAACCACCGATGACGGGGTAGAAGTGGTAGCTGAGGAAGAAGCGCAGGAAGCCCAAGGGGAACAGGAAGAAAAAGAGGAGCAGGAAGAACAGGAGCAGCCCCAAAAGAGCGAGGAACCGAAAATAAGCGCAGCCACACAGAACGAAGAGCTTCCCCCGATTACCCTCGCTTCCGCATCCACATCTGCACCGCCAGCAAGCAGACCAGGAAACCCCGTTGTATCATGGAGCGAAAGCGTTACCACAACCGCTCCCGCCACGGAGAAATCCGATGATAAGCCGATAGAGCTGCCATTTGTTCCGGCACTATAACAAAAAATCCGCCTTAAAAGGGCGGATTTTCTATATCTCGGTTCAGAACACCTGAAATCCGATTATTCCGACGACGCAGGCGATACTTCCCGCAAGGCTGAGAGGCGAGGGCTTATCTGCGGGCGTTTCTTCGTTCTTCTTCGGCAGAAAGCCCATAACGAATATCACCACAAGTATCATCGGGTGTATAAAGGAGTAGCTTGTAAGGCTAAGAAGCGCCACATAGTTCATCAGCAGCAGTCCCACCGCATTCGGCAGCTTAGAAGCCAGCACAAGCCCCACACCCTTTTTGCCCTCGGGCGACCTTTTCGCAATCGACAGGGGCTTTGCAAGGGGTATAAGCACCAGCGCCAGCAGTATAAGCGCAAAAAACAGGGTCATGGTTGAGGAAACGTACTTTTCCGAGCCGGTAATAATAAAGCCGTAGCCGTAGCTTTGCAGGAGATACAGCAAGAGCGGAAGGGCGATTTTCTTATAGTTTACCTGCTTCCTTCCTGCTACTGCCACAAAAATAAGACCAAGAGCGGTAACTCCGATAAAAACAAGCTTAACCGCCCGCAGCTCCTCGCCTCGGAAAACGTCGGTGAAATAGGACATAAAAAGGGTTATTCCAAGCCACGCCTTAAGCTCGAAAACCGACATATCCACCAGTATTTTTGCGGACATACCGAATTCCAGCAGCTTGCAAAGGGCAATCAGAAGCACCGCAACAACCGTCTGTGGGCAGAGGGTAATAAACCTGTCCTCCGCCTTTAAAAAGGGGAGCATAGCGCCAAGAAAAACCGCCGTTCCCGCCGCCATAAGAAAGGTAAGCTCGTAGCCGTTCATCTTCGCCTTGCTGACGGCGTATTTGTCGTTAAGCGAGGTTATTGTGAACATTGCCACAACAATCAGCATCAAAAAAATCGTCATAATTTCTCCTTGATTTTATGTTCCTTTGTTCTTTTTGCAGGCAGAAAACCCCCGTTTTACAGCTGTAGAACGGGAGCTTCTTGATTACTGCATATTTTCAGGCAGGGTTGAGTCGGCTTGGTTATCGTCAATCTTAACCGGAGCGCCGCAGTGGGGACATTGCAGGCAGGTGTGCTTTATGTAAACGCCTCCGCAGTATTCGCAGGCAACCTCCTGGCAAACAGCGTCAACCTTAATTTCAACCGCCTGACTTTTCGCCTGTTCCTCGGCGGTAAGGGGCTTTTTAACCATCAGAATGCCTGCAACAAGCATAACTATTCCAATTACCGGGAATATAAGAAAGGGTATAAGTTCAATAACTTCATCCGCCCTGAATGAGCCGGGCTGAACATCTATATTGTTTACAGCGGTTATAACAGCCTCATCAAAGGAGTAGCGCTCGGCTGCCACAAGATACCTGTTCAGATCGCTTGAAAACTTGTTCTCGTATGAGCTGCTGAGTATTTTTGTGCAGTCGTCGCCGCACATAAGCTCCCAGTGCCAGTCGTCGGAGCGGTCGAGAGTGCTGCCCACATAGTAGATAAGCCAGTGCTTTTCGTCGTCCCAGCGGGAAACGTAGCAGTTGTATGCCTCGTCTTCGGTAGTATTGCCCATATATACGTTTTCAGGAGTTCTTGTCACAAGTCCGAAGGTAACGCCTGTTTTTTCCTGAAAAGTCTTGAAAACGTCGGTAAGCTCCGCCTTATCCTCCACAATTCCGAGTTCGTCGTCTATTACGATTGCGGTATCGTAGTTAAGGGATAAGGGACCCGAAACGAATAATTCCGAGACGAAAGCCAGAATCATAGGAACGGTCATAAGCAGCCACATTATGCTGAATACAATCAAAGAAATTCCTGTGGCTTTCGTGCCGGGGGTTACTTTATGGTTGGCGTAGTAGTAAACGGGTTTGCCGCCGTAATAGTACATATAACGGTGAGCGCCTCTGAAATAGGTGCTGGACACGCGGTTGCTGCTTCCCGAGCTGCCGCTTCTGTGGCTTCCTCCGCTGTGATGTCCGCCGCTATGGGAACCGCCGCCTCCTGAATGGGGCATTAAAATCAACTCCTTTTTGGGTTACTAAAATAAGTATAGCATAAATGTGATGAAAATGCAACGGGAATGTGAAATATATTTGGGGGGCAGCAGCCGGCGGGGAGAAATCGGTTATTTCTTCGGCACATAGTACAGGCAGTCTTTCTTAATGCAGTCGTGCTTTTTCCGCAGCTCCTTTGTAAGGAAACCCTCGTGTATGCTGAAGGTGCAATACCCTACGCACTTCCCGCAGCCTGTAATTTTCCCGTCAATGCATCGTCTGTTGTATTTGTTTTTGCCAATGCCCTTATCAAATACCGAATAGGGCAAATCGGAGCTGTGAATGTAGTTTCCGTTAAGGGTGATGGTTACGTTTGAAGCAGTCATGCTGTTGTCCTCCCGTTATTCTGTATTGCTTTTATGAAGCTGAAATCGGTACGCTCGGAAAAGTCGAAGCAGACGCAGGCTGACGAGCCTTGCACTGTAGGACAGTCGGGCTTGGTTTTAAGGTCCAGTCTTTCAGATGTCATCAACTCATTGTCTTCAAAATACTTACCAATCATTTTTAACCACCTTTCTTTTTGCAGTTGATTGTTTTAAGCCGACTACGATTCAGGACAGAAACCGAAAGGTTCCTATAAATATCGGCAAAGGTGACCGCCCTGACGGAAG
>JBJERK010000307.1:0-2182 GCA_051882255.1 Ruminiclostridium sp. | reverse complement strand
AGGTGTGCAGAGCAGGCAGTACTTGCAAGCGGGCTTGATATTGTTTCCGAAAAGCTTCTTTTTCATATAAAAACCTCCCTTGGTTTGCAAAAAATTACCCGATAACAGGTTTAACCTAATTATAGCATATCTGCACATAAATTTCTACACTTTTTTGAAAATTTTTTCATTTTTAAGAAAAATTAATATGCACATAACGGTGAGAAGCAGGGTTACTGCCCTTTCTGCGCTGAAAACAAAGCTGTAGGAAGCAGAAATGGGCGAAGCTGTAACTGAAATTTCCCAGAAATTCATAATCACAGAGGCGAAAAAACCGCTCAGTGCCGCGCAGGGAAGCCGTACTGCAAGAAAATATTTAAGGCTGAACTGATTTTTTGTCAGAGCAGCGCACTGAACAAGAACGCAGACTCCGCCAAAGGAAGAAGCTGCTGAAACAAAGGGAAGAAGGGAAGCAGAGGGATTTTGTATTTTAAGCAGGTTGCTTATTTCAAACAAACCCAGTATTCCGCAGGGAATTTCAGCAGAAAACAGTCCCATAACGCACTGAAAGGCTGTCAGCAGCACATTGAAGGCAACTATTACTGCACAAACGGTTATGAGAGAGGCGGCGGTGCCGTTTACCGCAGCTATAAGTCCGCCGCTTTTTTCCTCCTGTCTGTAATTATCTGCGTCAATGGGGAAAATCCTTGTGAATACTATAGCTGCTGTAAGGCATGCCAGAACATTTGAAATATATATGATAACTCCCGCTTCCTCGCTTCCGAAAATCCCGAGTCCCAGCATTGTAATCGCAAAGGGCGGAGATACGCAGTAGCAAATTGCGCTTAGTTTTTCAGCAATTGCGGAATAATTTTTATTTTGCGCAGTAATTTCCGAAATCAGCTTTATGCCGGTAGGGTAGCCGCCGATTAAGCTAAGTATAAATATGGAAAATGACTGTCTGTCAAGTCTTATCACTTTCTTAAGAATGAAATAAAATGGCGCTGATATATACCTGTACAGCCCCGAGCTTATGATATAGGAGGAAATCGCCATAAAGGCGAACATTGAGGGAATTATTGCGTTTACGCAGATGTGTATGCTGTTTACAACGCTTGCTGAGGTTTCCCTTGAAAAAACGGTTATAAGTATTCCGCTTCCCGCTGCTGCGGCTGTTCCGAGTATTTTTCTAATCTTGCTTTTATCCGGTTTCATAATATTGCAGTCCTTCTCTGTATGAATTATCCGAGGTTTACTATCATATATATTTACGGGAGGACGATAAAATGAATATTTATAAGCTTGCAGACGGTTACGAGCAGGCAAAGAGGTCTTCCGACAGACACTCACTGCTCCAGATACAGGATAACCGAAGTATGATTGTTGAATGCTGTCATGAGATACTGCTTTTCAATGAAAATACTATTGTTATGAGTCTTCCGAAATGCAATATAACAATAGTGGGGCTAAATCTTACTATGCAGAATTTCAGCGGCAGCGGAGTTATAATAAAGGGCAGCTTCCATTCGGTAAGCTTTGAGGAAAGGACAGAAAAATAATGCTATTCAGAGAGATAATTTTTTCCGTAATAGGCGCTTACTGCGAGGAATTCATAAGCGACCTTTTCCACAGGGGCATAAGGCTCAAAAAGGTTTATAACAAGGGCGGTGTTATCTATGCCCGTGTAAGGCGCAGAGATTACAGAACAATTGCCGCCCTGTCCCGCAGCTACGGAGTAAGGGTACGGGTGGAAAAGCGGGTCGGATTAAAGCTGCGGACAGGGTTTCCGGGAAAGAGAAAGGGACTTGTACTTGGCGTTATTTTTACTGCATTTGCAATTCTTACACTCCAGCGCTTCTTATGGCATATAGAAATACACGGAAACAATAACCTTTCCGACAGCTTTATTCTAAAGCAGCTTGAAGCCCGTGGAATAACAATAGGCGCTTATACAGGATCTCTCAATACCAATAAGGCTGAGCTTAAAATTATGCGGGCAGTAGATAAAATCGGCTGGATAAACATTGAGGTAAACGGAAGCAGGGCTGACGTTTATCTTAACGAAACAAGCTTTCCCAAAGAGCCGGATATTCCCCTGAGCAGCCCATGTAATGTAGTTGCAGGAAAATCCGGCACTATTGTAGAAACCGAGGTATATTCCGGTCAGCTTCTTTATCCAAAGGGCAGCGGCGTAGCTGAGGGC
>JBJERK010000306.1:0-8547 GCA_051882255.1 Ruminiclostridium sp. | reverse complement strand
GAGCGGGCTGGCGGCGGAGCCGCCGCATTGCGCTGAGCTTCGCTCAGCGCCCGCCGCGAAGCGGCGCTTTCGCCCGCGGAGCGGGCTTGCGGCGGCGGAGCCGCCGCCCTAATCCTCCCATACAGCAAAACCCGCCCCTGCGCTTAGCGCAGGGGCGGAGCCTTATCCCGCAATTTATTTTCCAAGGTGAGCCTTAATCTTCTCGCCAAGCTCCTGAAATGGCCGCTTGAACCAGTTAGCCTCGTCCTTCTTGATAACAATAGTATCGTCCTCGGCAATTCCAAGCTTCTCCATATTAATGGTAAAGTCGGTAATAAGATAGAATTTCCACTTGTAAACGTCCCGCTGTAGCGCAATCATTTCACGCAGCTTTTCGTAAGTGCAGGACTTGCTGGCGTTGTCCCGTCCGAAAACGCAGATAGTGAAAATAACGTGGGAGGGGCGCTCCTCCTCGGGAGTGTCGGAAAGGCGCTTTCCTACGTCGTCCATAAGATAAGCGGAAGCGTCAAGCATGGGGCATGCTCCGCTTGAAATTCCGCCGTTACCGAATCCGTAATCGGAGGGTTTAAGCTTCTTAATCGGAATGTTGTTGAAATAGTATCCGTATGTATCGTTGAAGGTAACAACGGAAGTCCTTATTTCTTCGTCAAGCTTTTTCATGCTATTGATAAAGCTCTTGTACGCCTTAACGGCTTCGTCTGCCTGCTCGCCTGCGGCTGTACAGCAGTCCAGGGAAAACAATAGTTCGGTTAAATTTTCTTTCATTTGAAACTCTCCTTTCCGGATATAAGATATTATTTATTGTGACTTCATTATAGCACTTTGATAAATAAAAATCAAGCCTTTTTGAAAAATTACACATATTTTTCAAAAAATATATTCATATTTTGCCGAAATTGCACAAATTACTGAAAAGGGCAAAAAAACTCCCCCGCACTTTCGTGCAGGGGTCAAGAATAAAGGAGATAAGTTATGAAAAAATATGAAGTGTTTCAGAATTAAGATACCGGATTTATCCGATATATCTATTTTATCACTTTACTGCAATAATTTCAATAGTAAATATAGCTGAATATATACATATCCCTTGTGCAATTTGCACATTATTCCTCGGTTTTTATCTTCTCTGCATGGTCGTTTTCAATATCGGGGAATACCGAAAGCATAGGCTTTTCCTCTTTTCCCTTGATATTTCTGTTGACGTAGTTGCGGGTAATCTTAACTACAGTTCCGGAAAGAATAAGTACGCCGATAAGGTTGGGTATCGCCATAAGAGCGTTAAGGGTATCAGCAATATCCCATGCAAGCTGTAAATTCATTGTACAGCCCACAACTATAAAGCATACGAAGATTATCTTGTACACAACGGTAGCCTTTGTGCCGAACAGGTATTCCAGCGACTTTGTTCCGTAGAAGGACCAGCCCAGAACCGTTGAGAATGCAAACAGAAGAATAGCAACCGCAAGCAGCTTTCCTGCCACATCGCCAAGGCGCATGCTGAATGCGTAGGTTACAAGGGGTACGCCGTTTACTTCCTTGATTTCAACGGAGGTTATAACAGGATTTCCCTTCTCGTCAACCATAAGCGTTCCGTCAGCATTCTTGCCCTGAATACCCTTGATTTCCATTACATTTGCATAAGTATAATCGCTTTCGCCGGTGGCGTTTTCAGCATTCTTGAGCTTTAATGTGATTTCCTGCCCGTAAACGGTTTTTCCTGCAACCTCGGTGTAGGTTCCCGTCTCTGCGTCTGCGCCCACAAGCTCAAGCTTGGGGTTTATGTTGTCGTCGATAAGGCTTACAATGCCGTCCTCGCTCTGATGAATTTCAAAATACTGCCCCTCGGTAGAGATATTTGCAACAGCGTCGTTGAAGGTAGCAGAGTTTGCAGGGCTTGAAAGAAGTACGAAGGCTGTAAGTGTGCAGACGATGATTGTATCAAAGAATACCTCGAAAATGCCCCACATACCCTGTACAACAGGCTCCTTTACGTCGGAGGCTGAGTGAACCATAACGGAAGAACCAAGACCTGCCTCGTTGGAGAAAACTCCTCTCTTGAAGCCCATTGCGATTGCACGCATAAGCACATATCCGCCTACGCCGCCTGCAATAGCGCTGAAATTAAAGGCATTGTTGAAAATGCTGGAGAAAACGTAGGGAATCTGAGCCGCATTTGAGAAGAAGATTATAAGACAGCCTACTATGTAGAAAAGCGCCATAAAGGGCACAAGCTTTTCCGTTACGCTTCCTATACGCTTGATACCGCCTACGATTACGAGAGCGCAGATTACTGCAAGCACAATACCCGTAATAATTGTGGGGATATTGAAGTTGGAAGCCATAGCGCTGGAGATTGAGTTTACCTGTGTCATATTTCCTATACCGAAGGAGGCAAGCACGCAGAATACTGCAAAGAGTACTGCAAGCACCTTGGCAGGCTTCTTCATGTGCTTTTTCGCACCAACGCCGTCCTGCAAATAATACATAGCGCCGCCGGACCATTCGCCCTTGGGGTTCTTTCTGCGGTAGTAGATACCCAGTACGTTTTCGGAGTAGTTGGTCATCATTCCGAAGAAGGCTGAAATCCACATCCAGAAAACTGCGCCGGGACCGCCGATTGCAATAGCGGTTGCAACGCCCGCGATATTACCTGTACCGATTGTTGCCGCAAGAGCGGTAGAAAGCGCCTGAAACTGGGAAATTGCTTTCTTTTCCTTTGTCTTTGTAACGGATTTCTTTTTGAAAATTGCAAGTATCGTCTGGTCGAGCCAGTGCTTTATTTTCGTAACCTGAAAGAAATTCGTCCGTATTGTCAT
Source organism: Ruminiclostridium sp. (assembly GCA_051882255.1). Lineage (GTDB taxonomy): Bacteria > Bacillota > Clostridia > Oscillospirales > Ruminococcaceae > Ruminiclostridium_E. The sequence goes on along the minus strand of JBJERK010000306.1, from coordinate 5,731 downwards.
GTAAATTCCCGTGCAGATAATAAGTATCAGCATAGGAACGCCCCAGACAACGCTGTTTATAGCGCCGTTTACGTCTGAAATAACCTGAATAATTCCGTCCACCTTAATTAGTCCTTTCCGAAAAAATAATATGTTAAAATTATAGCATTTACACATTGTTTTTGCAAGGCAGGATTATAAAAAATTCAAATTTTGTATAATTCAACAAAATTATGCTTTTTATTTAGGCAATACCTACTAATTCCAAGCTGTATTTTTGTGCATTTCCCCGCCGGAATTTCATATCCGTTAAAAATATATTGTCCTGTATGGGAAATTATGATTGTTTGTCCTTTGGTGCAGTCGGTGCAGTCTGCTTTTTTCTATGGAACAGCTCCTTTAACCCTACTATAAGCAGAAGAACCCCGAACAGCTTCCGTATATACCCCTCGCTTGCTGTAAACCCCGTAAAAAGCCCAAGGAGAGCGCCAATAACTCCTGCCGCCGCCGCAATCGGTATCATTTTCCACTCAATCAGCCCCGCTTTTGTGTGTATTATAATAGAAAGCAGGGCGGCAGGAAGAAAAAACAGCAGGTTTACCGCCTGAGCCTGTGTCTGACCAAGTCCTGCAAACAAGGTAAGGTAGATTATAAGCACAAAGCCGCCGCCAAGTCCCATTGAAGCCGCAATTCCCGCTAAAAAGCCCGCAAGTATATTCACGAAAGCCACCTCCAGGCAGAATACAGCAGTAAAACCCCGAAAATCCGCCGAAGCAGGCTGTTATCCGTATTTTTCAGCAGTACCGCCCCCACAGCCGCCCCCGCAAGACCTGCGGGAACAACGGAAAATACCGTATCCCAGCTTACTGCACCGCCGACAATGCAGCCTGCGGCGGAAACGAGGCTCAGAAAAAATATAAGCGCCACCGAGGTTGCGTGGCTTTTCTTAGCCTCAAGCCCGTTAAGCTCAAGGAGCGGTACTGCCGCAATACCGCCTCCCGAGCCGAAAAGCCCGTTTAAAAAGCCGCTTACAAGCCCGATAACCCCGCAGAAGGTCTTACTGCTCTTTTTCATAGATATAAAATACCTCTTTTGTGATTTATTTTCAGCAGATTTTTCAGCAAAACAGCAAAAATTGCCATATTTTTACAGAGAGTAAAATATAAGGAGAATTTTCAAAATTCCTTTGCAGATTATTGACAAAATCTGTATCATAGTATATAATAATAAGGAATATAATCCATTATTGCGTCATGCGCCGAAAGGAGAACCGTTTTTGGCAGGATTTGACGAATACTCTGCCGATTCGGTTACAAGGCAGTTTATAATTAACGAAAATACTCCCTTTATTATATCCGAAACCTACGGAAAGATACGCACAAACCTTATCTCCGCCATGAAGGAGCAGGGCTATAACGGCGCAGTAATCACAAGCCAGTGCCGGGGCGAGGGAAAAACCACCACGGCGATAAATTTAGGCATTTCCATAAGCCGCCTTGACAAGCGGGTGCTGCTTATTGACGCAGACCTGCGCCGACCGGGAGCACATACGCTTTTAAGGCTTAAGAACCGCCTTGGACTCAGCAGTATTCTTCTGGGCGAATGTGACGTTTACAGCGGGATAAACCCCGAGGTAAGAAACAACTTTCACGTTATGACCGCGGGCAGACTGCCCCAGAATCCTGCGGAGCTGCTTGGCGGCGCTGATATGGAGCGGCTTGTACGGCTTTTATATGAATTTTACGATTTTATTATTATAGATACTCCGCCCTTGTGTATTGCGGGCGACTCTCTGCTTTTCAGAGGCTATACCGCAGGAGCGGCGCTGGTTGTGCGGGAGAATAAAACAACCCATTCGGAGCTTTCCGACGCCCTTACGGCGATAAACGTTTCCCGCACCAACCTTCTCGGCGTAATCAAGACCCACTGCATTTTAAAGTACGACAAAAGCTCGGACTACCGCAGCTGCGTACCCGAGGACGAGGAGGAGAACGACGGAAAGGACGAGGACAGGCTGGAGGAATAGGGCGCACCGTAATTATTCGGCGCTGTTTAGTTTTTTTGGAGCGTGATTTATTTGGCGGTTATTGCGGCTTTGCCTTTTCTGCTGGCGGGCGCAGGCTTTATCTGCCGCGGCGGAAGGCGCAAAGCGCTTTACTGCGGGGTTTTCGGTCTGCTTATTTTTCTTGGTGCAGTCCTGCTGAGCGGCGGGGCTTTCTACGAAAAGACAAACGCTCTTTTCGGTATTCTTCCGAAGCTTTCCTTCAGCTCAATGTCAAGGCTTGCCGAGCCTCCCGCTTATGGGGTGTTTGCGAAGGCAGTTTCTGCCCTTTCGGGAGGAGCGGATATATTCTTTCTGATAACCTCGGCAATCGGCTCTGCTGCCGCAGCCTATCTTGTTTACAGCAGGTGCAGCGTGGTGTATGCAGGTGGACTTGCCTTTGTACTTACCGGCTTTTTCCTTTGCGGAGAGTGGAACGGCTGTATATTCGGGGCGGCGATTATCTGCGGCTTTGCTTTGCGGTACGCCTGTGAAAAAAGGTTTTTCCGCTTTGCGGCTTATATTGTTCTTGCAGCCTGCTTTGATATGTCGGCTCTGCTTTTACTGCCGGTTTACTTTATGCTTATTCCCGAAAATCCGATTTTTACGGCGGCTTTTGCGGCTGTAATGGCTTCCTCGGCGCTTCTTTTCCCCGAATACAGTGACAAGCTTTTCACCTCTCTTTACGGTCGGTTTTCTCCTGTTTCGCAGGAAATCTCCCCCGTAATTGCGGTTGGCGCTTTTACGCTTCTTGGGCTTTGCCTTATCGCATACAAGCTGCTTAAGCAGCGGGGCGAATATCCTATGCTTTGTCTGAGGCTTTTGTTTTTCGGGGCGGTGTTTTCCCTGCTTTCCCTTTTTGACAGCAGGTTCTTCCCCGCAGCGCTGATGACCTTTATGCCTGCGGCAATAACCCTTACCTCGGAGCTTTTCGGGGTTGCCTCCTCACTTATGGAGCTTACCTTCAAGGAGCGGCGCAAAGGGGCTTTCGCTGTGACAGCGGCAATATTTCTTGTTATCTACGGAATTTTCTATATATTTCTTGTATCATCGGGAGTTTTCGGTCCCTTGGAGGTAGCGTAATGCTGGGAGCGGCTTTAGACGGCTTTACCGCAAGACACAAGCGGTTTGCCGGATATGCGGAAAAGCGGATATACCTGTTTTTCTCAACGAATATGACCGCAAATGTGTGCGCCTGCTGTGCCTGCACCTTCGGGGCGGGGCTTATCGGCGCCTACGGCGGCTCGGAATGGGCTTATATTCTTGCCTTTTCCGTAATGGCGGTTATCTGGGCGCAGGCTTCCCTGCTCAGCGGCTTTCGCAGACAATGGTTCTTTCTCTTTTTTGCGGCAGCCTTCCTCCTGCTCCCACATATTTTCATAGACGCCGCAGACAAAGAAACAAGAGCGGCACAGCTTACGGCGCTTGGGGACGTGCTTGCGTACATTTCCCGCCTTATTCCCGAGTATTCCCTTGCACTGCTGCAAAAAGCGGGGCTTGAGGGGCTTTCGGCGACAGGAGCTTTTCTGGGCTGTTCGGCGTTTCTCTGGGCGGCTGGCTTTTATATCCGCCTTAATGCAAGACATTCCCGTTTTTACTGTAAAACAAGAATTAATCAGATAAATTAGGTTACTTGGAAAGGATTGCTTTTATGAAACTGAAAAAGATATTTTCCGTAATACTTTCGGCGGCGATGGCTCTTACCTGTGCCTTCGGAATGTGTACTGCGTCACACGCAGCGGAGGTAACGGGGTTCGTTGATTTCAATACAATTTTTCAGGGCACCGAATACGGAAGCCTTGCGGGCTTCATTTATGTAAATAACCCCAGCGGCGGAGAAAATTACAGCTTTTCCCTGTCCGCAACCCCGGAGGGAAAGCTTCCTACAATAGTTACCTACAGCGATTTGCAGGTGCTTGACGCCCTGTACAAAAACGGAGGAAAGGATATAACCCTTACCTTTAATATTACAGACCCGGAAACCTATACCGAATACTCCTGCTCCTTCAGCTCAAAGGACGTTGCTTCTCTCAGCAGCACCCAGATGGCCAATATCAATAACGCAGGGGGAATAAATATTGCGCTTAAGTTTTCTCCTGCAAAGGGAGATTCAAGGCTCAATATTCTGGGCTACGACAAGCTTAAGGGCAATATAGGAATTGCGCTGAGCTACAGGATTACATATAACCCCTGGACGCAGCTGCTTATTTCCGCAAATCTTCCCACAACAGACGATATTTCCGCTTTTTCTATTGACACAAACAATAAAATCGGCACTATATCAAAGAGCGCCAATGCGCTTTTTAAAATAGACGACAGCAGCAGAAGCGGCGTTTACTTCATTTACATTGAGAACGACAGCGAAAACATAACTAAGAAGGAAGCGGTTGCACTGCTTCGCAGCCTGCTTATAAGCCATATCGGACTTACGGAAAGCGATATTGACGGCGAGGGTTTCGAGAACCTAAAGACCTATATCGACGACGCAGTGGATTCTATTAAGGCTGACCTTGACCAGTACGTCAAGAACAGCGAGCTTGAGGGTCTTGTAAACAAGTATATCGATAAGAACAAGACCGCCCTTGTTGACGCAGTTCTTGCCGACCAGCGGCTTGAGGACAAGATAGAGGAATCAATATCGGAAATTCTCGGCGACGAGGTTACCTTAAGCCAGCAGAAGGCGCTTGTGGACTATATCAACAATCAGGTAACCGAGGAGGTCGCAAAGCAGATAGGCGCATACGGAACCCCCTCGGATATAATCGTGCAGACCATTGACAAGGCTGTAAAGGAAGCTATTGAAGAAAAGACGGTAAACTTACGGGACGAGATAATTTCCGCAATCACCAACGGAGTTTCAATCGCCGAATTTGTTGAAAGCCTTAAGGGCGACAAGGGCGATAAAGGCGATAAGGGCGACCAGGGCGAACAGGGTATTCAGGGACTTCCGGGCGCAGACGGACAGGACGGTGCAGACGGCGAGAACTTTGCGGACTGGGCGATAAGGAACTACGGAAGCGTTGAAAACTTTATTAGTGCAGTAGGCTTTGAGGGCTGGGCAAAGAGAAATTACGGAAGCGTTGAAAACTTCATAAATGCCATTTCAAACAGCGGAAAATCCGCCTACGACCTTGCGGTGGAGGCAGGCTACAAAGGGACTCTCACGGAGTGGCTTGAATCCTTAAAGGGTAAGGACGGAAAATCCGCTTATGAAATTGCTGTTGAAAACGGCTACGAGGGAAGCGAGGATGAATGGCTTGAATCCCTTGCAGGAGAGGACGGTCTTTCCGCTTACGAAATCGCCGTTGAGAACGGCTTTGATGGAAGCGAAGAGGAGTGGCTTGATTCCTTAACAGGCGAAATCGTGTATGTAAACGGCTCCTACGAGGATATTCCAACCTCCGGCAACGACGACGAGGACGAGGAGGGTCCCGACCCCGACGCTGATGACCCGGACGACGCGGCTCTTGAAGAGGACGAAAAGCCAAGCTATAACCCCGGAAACAGCACCAACACCAACCCCGCAACAGGCGCAGCAATAGGAATTATCCTTCCCGTTGCAGCGGTAGGCTCTGTTCTTCTTGTTAAGAAGGGTAAGCGCAGAAGAGGAAGAAGATAAGAGAAAGAATCCCGTAACGGTTGTTACGGGATTCAGTCTGTCGATAAACCGCCATCTGCGTCGTCAACCGCATAACGGCAGGCACAAAGCCT
>JBJERK010000305.1:4703-8553 GCA_051882255.1 Ruminiclostridium sp. | reverse complement strand
GATAGTCTTTCTCTTTGTCTCGGGGTCGCTTACGCCCTCAAGCTTGCTGAGAAAACGCTCTGAGGCGTCAACTCTTATAAAGTTTACGTTCCAGTCCTTGAATGCAGCCTCAACCTCGTCCCCCTCGTTCTTTCTCATAAAGCCGTGGTCGACGAAAACGCAGGTAAGCTGGTCGCCAACCGCCTTTGAGAGCAGAGCGCAGGCTACCGAGCTGTCAACGCCGCCGGAAAGCGCAAGCAGCACCTTTCCGTTTCCTACCTTTTCCCTTATCTGTGCAATAGCGGTCTGGGCGTAGTTCTTCATTGTCCAGTCGCCCTTGCAGCCGCATATCTTTTTAAGGAAGTTGCCCAGCATATCAAAGCCGTGGACGGTGTGGTTTACCTCTGGGTGGAACTGAACGCCGTAAAGCTTTCTTTTTTCGTCCGCCATAGCGCCGTAGGGGCATTTCTCGCTGTGACCGATTGACTTGAAGCCCTCGGGGACGCGGGTTATGTAGTCGTTGTGGCTCATCCATACCACCGAGGTTTCCTCAATGCCGTCGAAAAGGGGAGAGGAGGTATCAACGGTGCATTCTGTTCTTCCGTATTCGGAAAGGGAGGAGTCGTGGGCAGGCTCAATAAGCCCGTCAAGAGCGTAAACCATAAATTGTGCGCCGTAGCAGATACCAAGCACCGGAATACCCAGCTCAAGGATTTCCCTGTCCATTCTGGGTGAGTCGTCGAGATAAACGCTGTTGGGACCGCCGGTAAAGATAATGCCCTTAGGGTTTCTCGCTTTGATTTCGCTTACAGGGGTCTTGTAGGAAATGACCTCGCAGTAGATGTTATGCTCTCTTACACGTCTGGCGATAAGCTGATTGTACTGACCGCCGAAGTCTATAACAAGAACAAGTTCGTTATCCATAGAAAAAATTACCTTTCTTAAAGTGTTATTGTTATTCTATCACAAATCCGTAAAAAAAGCAATAGACAAGCCGTAAATATCCGAAATTATCCTGTCTGTTTTTTAGTGGCAGCAGTGATTATAACGCCTGTTTTTCTGAATTTAAGGTTTTGTAGAAATTATTTTTGGGCAGTCCGTTTTTCCGGGCGCTCTTTTTTCTTTCCGGGACAGGTAATAAAAATCCCTTGTCCGCATATTATTTACAAAAAGGTCTGGAGGTGCAATTGCTGTGACGGATAAGAGGGACAACAGGGATATTTCAGAGGAGCTGAGCCTGCTTAAAGACAAGCTCCGGAAGAACGAGCAGTTATTCAATCTTGCGGAAGAGGAAGCGGTAATCGAGGCGCTTGTTTTTGAGCGGAAAGCGATTATGCTCCGCTATGGCGCTGCTCTGAAAAAGGCGAAGGAGTGCAAAGCAGCCTTCGGAGAGGAACAGTCGGGAAAGGGAGAGCTTAAATGGCGGAAATAATTATACTTGCTGCAGCGGCGCTTCTTATGATACATATCTACTCCCGCACCGAGTATCCGAAGCTTACCGCATTTATAAATACCGTGGTTGGCATCGCCTGTCTTTTCGGAGTGATGATACTTACGGGCGGACTTGACAGGATTAATTACTACAATACCGCCCTTGCGGTAATTCTCGGCGCTCCCGGAGCAGTCCTTGCGGCGGTAATCGGATTTCTCGTATAGGAAAGGAAGAAAATTATGGCAGTTATAACAGGCAGAGTAGTAAGCAGAAGCGGTGAAGGCAAAGAGGGTGCAGACAGCAGAGAATACGCACCTAATCCCAGACCCGCAGTAATTGCCCGTGAAGTACAGAAGCAGCCCGAAGAAGTCCTGCCCCAAAGGGAATTAAAAGTCCCGCAAAAGGAAATACGCTTTTTCACCGACCCGGTAAGAGTTCGCCGTGATAAGCTGGGCGCAGGCGCAGCGGTTATGGTGCAGCTGCTTATATCCGCAGCGGCGGCGCTTGCGCTGTGGCTTTGCCTTAGCTTCGGCGGGGAAGAGCTGCGGGAGGCGCTTTGCGGCGTGCTGAGGAAGTTTGTTTGAAAATCCGTGTAAAATTCTCCTTTCCCGCCGCTCTTTGCATAATGCTTTTAACCGATAAGCAGGGAACAGCCCTGATGTGCCTTGCCGCCTGCCTGCTCCACGAGCTGGGGCATATCATCGTTATGCTTTTTGAGAGAAAGCCGCCCCGTGAAATCGTATTTTACGGCGGGGGAATACATATCTCCGACGGCGGCTGCGCCTCGGTTGCCGCCGCAGGAGCGGGCTGCGCCCTTAATCTTCTGCTTTTTGCCGCCTTTTATTTCCCGCCCTTTGCGGGAGAGAAAATGCGGCTTTTCGCCGTTTTAAACCTGCTTCTGGCGGCTTTCAACCTGCTGCCCCTAAAAGAGCTTGACGGTCATATCCTGCTTGAACGTGCTCTTTTGTGTGCATTTGCTCCCGAAAAGGCGGCAAGGGCGCTGGATATATGCGAAAAAATCCTGCTTATCTTTATCGTTCCTGCGGCGGCAGTCCTTGTTTTTTCGGGATATATAAGCTTTTCCGCAATTATTTTTCTCTTTTATCTTCTGGCAGTTGATATTTTCGACAAAATGTAGTATAATTGAAACAATAGCTGTAATGAAAGGTAATTGAAGATGTATAAAGAAAAGCTTGATAAAATCCTGCTTAAAGTTCAGAAGCCCTCCCGCTATATCGGCGGAGAGCTTAATTCCGTTGAGAAAAATCCCGCAGATGTAACAATGCGGTTTGCATTCTGCTTTCCCGATACCTACGATATAGGTATGTCCCATTTGGGAATGAAAATCCTGTACTCCCTCATAAACGAAGTGCCGGAATACTGGTGCGAAAGGGTGTTTATGCCACTTCCCGATATGGAGGAGCAGATGCGTAAGAACGATATTCTGCTTTACGGTCTGGAAAGCCTTGAGCCTATAAAGAACTGCGATTTTATAGGCTTTACCCTCCAGTACGAGCTGTCCTACACCAACATTCTTTCAATGCTTGACTTAGCGGGGCTTCCCGTTTTCGCGAAGGACAGAAAAGACCTGACGCCGATAGTCTGCGCAGGCGGCCCCTGCGTCTGCAACGCAGAGCCTATTGCCGATTTCGTTGACCTCTGCATTTTAGGCGAGGGCGAGGAGGTAAACCTGGAGCTTATGCGGCTGCTGGAAAAGTGCAAGGCGGAAAACTGCACAAAGGAGGAGTTTCTCTCCCGTGCAGCACAGATTGAGGGTATTTACGTTCCCTCCCTTTACGATATTCAGTACAATGACGACGGCACAATCAGGAGCATAACGCCTATGGGTACTGCACCCGTAAAGGTAAAAAAGCGGATTATAAAGGAATTCGACAAGGTTTACTATCCCGAAAACTTTGTCGTTCCCTTTTCGGAAATTGTACACGACCGAGCTGTGGTGGAGGTGCTGCGTGGCTGTATAAGGGGCTGCCGCTTCTGTCAGGCGGGCTATCTTTACCGACCCTTCCGTGAGAAGTCAATTGACACAATCGAAAAGGAAACCGTTTCCCTCTGCGAAACAACAGGCTACGACGAGGTTTCTCTCTCCTCTCTCAGTACAAGCGATTTCGCCGACATTGAGGGGCTTTTAAACCGCCTTACCGACTATACCGACTCAGCAAGGGTAAATCTTTCGCTGCCCTCAATGAGAATTGACCGTTTCAGCGAAGCCCTGCTCAACAGGATAAAAAGCGTCAGAAAAAGCGGACTTACCTTTGCTCCCGAGGCGGGCACACAGCGGCTCCGTGACGTTATCAACAAGAATATAACCGAACAGAACGTTATGGACAGCTGCCGCATCGCCTTTGAAGGCGGCTATTCGGCGGTAAAATTGTATTTTATGCTTGGACTGCCCACGGAAACCTTAGAGGATATGGACGG
>JBJERK010000305.1:0-4603 GCA_051882255.1 Ruminiclostridium sp. | reverse complement strand
GACAGGCGGCTTTCGGCGGTAATCTATGCCGCTTGGAAAAAGGGCTGTAAGCTTGACGGCTGGAACGAGTATTTTATGTTCGATAAGTGGCTTGAAGCCTTCAGGGACTGCGGAATTGACCCCGCATTCTATGCCAACAGGGAAAGAAGCCTTGAGGAAATTATGCCCTGGGATCACATGGACATTCTTGTTTCAAGAAAGTTTCTTGAAAAGGAAAACAGGCTTGCCCACGAGGGAAAAACAACACCCAACTGCCGTGAAAAGTGCGGTGGCTGCGGCGTGAATAAATGTATAGGAGGCGCCTGCTTTGAATAATAACGTAAGAATTTTCTTTTCTAAAAAGGGCAGGGCGGTTTATATCTCCCACCTTGACCTTTACAGGGTTTTTCAGCGGGCAGTCAAGCGCTGTAAGCTCCCCGTATGGGAAACTCAGGGCTTCAATCCCCATATCTATATAACCTTTGCGCTGCCGCTGGCTCTCGGCACGGAGGGCGTCTGCGAAAGCCTTGACACAAAGCTTACCGAGGAGCTTTCCTTTGAGGAAATAAGGGACAGGCTCAATTCCGCTCTGCCCCGTGATATACGGATACTTTACGCTGCCGAGCCGAAGATAAAGCCTACCGAAATCGCCGAGTCGGAGTACGAGGTGCGGATAGACTGCGATTTTAAAAAGCTTAATTCCTTCTTTTTGCAGGAGCAGATAATTACGGAGAAAAAGACGAAGAAGGGAATTTCGGAGATTGACCTGAAGCCCCACATAAAGCTGCTGGAGCTTAAGGAGGGGTATGTGCGTATGCGCCTGCCCTCGGGAACGGAGTTCAACATAAACGCAAACCTTGTTTTTGAGGCTTTTGAGAAGCAGTCCGGCGGGGAAATCGGCGGAATTAACATAAAACGCACCGGAATTTACTGCAAAAACGGTGAAATTTTCGCCTGAAAAAAGCGGATTTAAGCAAAAAAGGTATTGCAATTTACAAGAAAAAGTGGTATAATATAAAAGCATTTGTAACCGCCGCATAAGCGGCGAGGGTTAATGCAGGAGCAAAAGCGAAGCAATTGCTCCCTCAACATTAAACGGGTATTCCTCTGCATTAAAGCCGTAGAGTAAGGCTTCAGGCGGACAGGCTTCCGCCGGTAACAGTATAATGCACGAATGCCGTAACAGGAGGATTTAAAAATGGATGCACTCAAGATTATTGCTCAGGACAGCATGAAGGCTGAAGCACCTCAGTTCAACGTAGGTGACACAGTCAAGGTACACGTTAAGATTACCGAAGGCGACAAGTCCAGAATTCAGGTTTTCGAGGGAACCGTTATTGCTAAGAAGCACGGCGGAATCAACGAAACCTTTACTGTAAGACGTGTTGCACACGGCTGCGGAATTGAAAGGGTTTTCCCCGTTCATTCTCCCGCTGTTGACAAGGTAGAAGTTGTAAGAACAGGTGTTGTTCGCAGAGCTAAGCTTTACTACCTCAAGGACAGAGTTGGTAAGGCTGCTAAGGTTAAGGCTAAGTATTAATAGCCTCCTGAAAGGCTATGTAATAGCCTGCCGAAATAGACGATTGGGTAATAGCGGATTTTCCGTTATTGCCTCAATTCGCTATTTAACGATGTTTTTTAATTTGTATTATAAAGGTATAGGGTATTTCCGGAGGCAGTCAGATGGAAGAAAAGGAAATAAATCAGAATATTGACATAGCCGAAGCTGTTCCGGAGGAAGCTCCAGAGACAAGGAAGAAAAGGTATGCCGCAGAGGCTTACGACTGGTTTGATACCATTCTTTTCTCCGTACTTGCCGTGGTGGTTATATTTACCCTGTTCACAAGGCTTTCCTCCGTTGACGGAAGCTCAATGCTCCCCACACTGCACGACAAGGAGCGCCTTCTTGTAACCGATATGTTCTATAAGCCTCAGCACAACGATATTGTGGTGCTCTGGGCGGAAAACCTCCCCTCAGAGGACGGAAACGGTATGGGTAAGGCGATTGTGAAGCGTGTTATCGGCGTCGGCGGCGATACAATCAGAATTGATTTCAGCAAGGGCATTGTTTACCGCAACGGCGAGGCGCTTCCCCAGGAGGTAAGCGACGGCGTTCTTTTCGAGGACGGTCATGCAATCAACGACTACACAAGAGCGCCCATAGATTTTTCAGGCGAAGTAACCGTTCCCGAGGGACAGATTTTTGTTCTCGGAGACAACCGTAACGGCTCTTCCGACAGCCGTGACGACAGAATAGGTCTTGTGGACGAAAACTATATTATCGGAAAGGTGTATCTTAGGATAATGCCCTTCGATAAGTTCGGAGGAGTTGTCTGATGGCTTACGAGAGCGACATTCAGTGGTTTCCCGGTCACATGACCAAAACCCGCCGCATGATTGAGGAAAACCTCCGTCTTGTGGACGCAGTAGTGGAAATTGTTGACAGCCGTATTCCCGAATCAAGCAGAAATCCGATTATAAATGAGCTTATTTCCTCAAAACCACGGATACTGCTTCTGAACAAATGCGACTATTCCGACGACAGCGCAACAAACCGCTGGCGTGAATATTACGAAAAACAGGGCTTTGGCGTGCTTGTCTGCGACTGCAGAAGCGGCAAGGGCATAAATAAGTTCCTTCCCATGCTTAAATCACGGCTTTCAGAGCTGCTGCAAAAACGGCGGGAAAAGGGAAATATAGGAAAGGCTCTGCGGATTATGGTGGTGGGAGTCCCCAACGTAGGAAAATCCTCCTTCATAAACCGTATGGCTAATGCAAAAAAGGTTAAGGTAGAGGACAGACCGGGCGTTACCCGAGGAAAGCAGTGGGTAACAATCGACAAGGAGGTTGAGCTTCTTGATATGCCGGGTATTCTTTGGCCGAAGTTCGACGATAAGCGGGTTGCCCTTAATCTCGCTTTTACAGGCGCAATAAAGGACGACGTTACCGACGTTGAGGCGCTTGCCACAGAGCTTGGCGCTTATCTTTCGGAGCATTACCCCGAAAAGCTTAAGGAGCGGTACAAGCTGGACAGCTCAGAGGGAAATATCCTCACGTTAATCGCCCGTAAGCGCGGCATGATGATTTCAGGCGGCGAGCCGGATACGGAACGTGCGGCAATAACCCTTTTGGACGAGTACAGGAGTGGAAAAATTGGAAAAATCACCCTCGAAATGCCTCCGATTGCAGGAGAGATTTGAATTTGACAGCGGCTTCCGTGCTGCTCACGGCGTAATCTGCGGCATTGACGAGGCGGGAAGGGGTCCTCTTGCAGGAGATGTTTACGCAACTGCGGTGATACTGCCTGAGGGCGTGTTCATTGAGGGACTTGACGACAGCAAGAAGCTTTCCGAAAAGAAAAGGGAAGTCCTTTTCGATGAGATAACCGAAAAGGCGGCGGCTTACTGTATTGCAACAGCTACTGCTGCCGAAATAGACGAGCTTAATATACTTAACGCAACCTTCCTCGCTATGAATCGGGCGGTAAACGGACTTTCTGTAAAGCCGGATTTTGCCCTTGTGGACGGCAACAGGCTGCCGGCGCTTCCCTGTGAAGCACAGGTGGTTGTAAAGGGCGACAGCCTTTCCGCAAGCATAGCTGCTGCATCAATTCTTGCCAAGGTTGCAAGGGACAGATATATGCAGGAGCTTGACCAAAAGTATCCGGAGTATCTTTTTGCAAAGCACAAGGGCTACGGCACAAAGCTGCATTACGAAATGGTTGCAAGGTACGGTCTTTGCCCCGCGCACAGAAAATCCTTTTTCAAGAAGCACAAGCCATGAGCATACGAAGCGAAAGAGGGGCTTTCGGCGAGGAGCAGGCTGCCCTGTATCTGAAAAAGCAGGGTTACAGCATACTTGCCCGCAACTACCGCATAAAAGGCGGCGAGATTGATATAATTGCCGAAAAAGAGGGTTTGGTTGCAGTAGTCGAGGTAAAGACCCGTAAATTCGGCAGTCTGACCGAGGGCGCAGCTGCTGTTACAAGGGAAAAGCAGAGCAGGATAATCAAGGCTGCGCGTTCATATCTTTCTGAAACAGGAACAGATACAGAGGTAAGATTTGACGTAGCGGAGGTTACGATTACTACCGAGAACAACCCGAGACTGCTTGAAATTAAATACTACAAAAACGCTTTTGACGCATCGGAAGCGTACATATATTAAAATAACACGAACAGAAAGGGAACAGCTATGAATTACAGAAGCACACGCAACAACGGCGTTGTTGTAACAAGCGCAGAGGCTATTGCCCAGGGGCTTTCTTCTGAGGGCGGACTTTTCGTACCCGAATCGCTGCCCGTGCTTTCAAAGAAGGATATTCTCGCTCTTTGCGATAAGTCCTACCCCGAAAGAGCTTTTGACATCTTTAAGCTTTTTCTCACCGACTTTACCGAGGAGGAAATAAAGCACTGCGTAAACGGCGCTTATGGCAGCAATTTCGATACCGAAAATGTTTCCGAGCTTTCACATCTCCTTACGGGAACATACATTCTTGAACTCTGGCATGGACCTACTTGTGCCTTCAAGGATATGGCGCTCCAGATTCTCCCCTATCTTCTGACCTGCTCCGCAAAAAAGACAATAGACGGAAAGAAGATTGCAATTCTCGTTGCAACCTCAGG
>JBJERK010000304.1:0-2202 GCA_051882255.1 Ruminiclostridium sp. | reverse complement strand
GACCACGAGGACGAGTGCGAGGAAAAGCATTACAGCATTATGCGAAGGAGACTGAAAAACGGTCAGAGCTTCCGCCAGCCCTGCCTTGGCTGTCGGGAATTTTCCGTAAGTAAGCTTGAGCTTGTGGAGGAGTTCGACCTGTCGGAGGTTCACGAAAGCTTAATGGGCGATACCGATTTAGGGTATATGCTTTACGGGCTTAAGTTCGAGGACGGAGGTAAGCCGATAAACGGCGACTGGGACAACCCTAAGTTTTCGGACAGGGCGGACGCTATGTATTTCCGACCCCATATTGTTGACGGAGTTATTGATATTGCAAAATACAGGGAGGGGATAGTATGCTGATAAAAGCGCTTTGCGACTATGCTGAGGTGCAGGACAATACCTTTCCCGAGGGCTGGTGTGAGCAGGACGTTCATTACGGAATCGTGCTTTCCTCCGAGGGAGAGCTGCTGGAATTTATCGACCTTAAAGTATCCCGGACAAATGAAAAGGGCAAAACCATATCCCGTCCCTCAAAGGCAATTCTTCCCGCAAGAAGTCAGAAGCCGGGTATAGAGTCGAACTATATCGAGCACAGACCTCTGTACATTTTCGGTCTTAACTACGACAAGGAAACCGACTCCTTTACTCCCGACGACAAAACCGATAAGGCAAGAAAATCCCACAAGGCATTTGTGGAGCATGAGCTTGAATTTACAGAGGGACTTGACTCGGAAATCTGTACTGCATACAGGAAATTCATTGAAAACTGGGTGCCCGAAAATGAAACGGAAAATGCGGTTTTAAAGAAGATTGGCAAGGATATAGGAAGCTCCTATTTTACCTTTACCCTTGGCGTGGGCAGGGAGCGGCTTGAAGAGGACGAACAGCTGAAGAACCGGTATAATGGGCTTTGTGCTGCGAAAAATGCAAAGCTTAATGAAAAGGATTCTTCTGTCTGCGGAATACTTGGAAAACGTCTGCCCCAGGCAAGACTCCACGACAAAATTAAGTTCCCCGGCGGTCAGTCCTCAGGCTGTCAGCTTGTGTGCATGAACGACACCGCCTTTGAGTCCTACGGCAAGACCCAGTCCTTTAACAGCAACGTTTCCGAGGAGGCGATGAAGAAATATACCGCCGCCTTCAATAAGCTGCTGGCGGATAAAAGGCACTATATAACCCTTGACGATATGACAGTTATTTTCTTTGCGATAAAGGATAACGACGAGGCGGAATGCGACCTGTTTTCCATGTTTGCAAGGGACAGCGGCAAGCCCTCCGCCGATAGGACTAAGGAGCAGGAATTAAAGACTGTTCTTGAATACGCAAGGGACGGCTTTACGGTAAGCGAGGAGGCACTTAAGAGGATTGACAAGAATACTACCTTTTATATTGCAGGACTTACTCCAAACAGCTCCCGTATATGCCAGAAATTTATCTGTAAGAACAAATTCGGAGATATTATCAGTAATCTTATAAAGCACCAGAATGACCTTAAAATAAGAGCAGGAAGTTCGAGACCCGTATATTTCTGGGGCATAAAGAACGAGCTTGTTTCTCCTAAGGCTAAGGGCGCAAAGGTTTCTCCTGCACTTATGACGAATATAATGCTTGCGGCTTTTAACGGGACAAGGTATCCCGACGAGCTGCTTGCAACGGTAGTAAGGCGGGTAAAAACAGACAGCGACGAGGAGAAGAACCGCTTTATAAAGCTTAACGACACAAGAGCAGGAATCATAAAGGCCTGCATAAACAGAAAATATAACAAGGAGGATATAACAATGTCTTGGAACGACAAGAACGAAAATCAGGCGTATATCTGCGGCGGATTGTTTGCGGTATACGAGAAAATCCAGCAGGACGCTTCCGGCGGAGGTCTTAACCGCACCATCAAGGACGCATATTACTCCTCTGCCTGCTCAAGACCCGCAAGCGTTTTCCCGACTTTAGAAAAGCTTTCCGCAAACCACTTAAGAAAGCTCAGCGAGGGCAGCGTGGTTTACTATAAGAAGCTTTTGCAGTCCTTGATGAACGGAATTAACGGTGAATTTCCCTCAACCCTCAGCCTTGACGACCAGGGAAGATTTATCGTGGGATATTATCAGATGAACGACAAGCTTTACACCTCAACAAAGGATTAATGAAAGGAATAAAAACTATGGAAAACAATGCAATCAGAAACAGATACGAATTTGTAATGCTCTTTGACGTTGAAAACGG
>JBJERK010000303.1:0-8692 GCA_051882255.1 Ruminiclostridium sp. | reverse complement strand
ACCGCGAAGCGTCTGAAAGTTTTCCGCCAGCCCTTTTACAAAAGGGCTGAAAATCTTTTCTCTCTCATTTCTCTTAAATCTCTCAAAAATCTCGCCCCACAGACAAGCTGCGGGGCGTAGTGATTATTTGAGATTTTTGATAGCTGTTGAAAGGGGTTTGTAGATGAAGAAGACTATTGCGGAGTCTATTGCGAACTTCAGCAGCGTAAAGGGGGCGTTGAACCAGATAAGGGCGTCCCAGAGACTGCCTACGCCGCCGTTAAGCTGACGGTACATATCAATTATAACGTCAATGGGCAGGAAGCTGGTGTAGAAGGGGTAGGATATGTAGTAGTTCACGAAAATACTGAGAACTGCCGCAACAAGAGAGCCTATCGCCATAGCTACAAGAGCGGTTTTCTTGGTGGGCTTAAGCTTGTAGATAATTCCTGCGGGCAGTACCATGCATACGCCCAGAATGAAGTTGCAAAGCTCGCCTACGCCTACCGAGTTTGTTGTGGTAAGGTGGATCACGTTCTTGATAAGGCATACTGCCACACCCGAAATCGGAGAAACCAGGAAGGTCGCTAAAATTGCAGGCAGGTCCGAAAAGTCGAACTTTACAAACTCGGGAATTAAAAAGGGTATCGGGAACTCAAAGAACTGGAGTACCGTAGCTATCGCCGCAAGAATAGCAGTTATGGTTATAAACCGTATTCCTGCCCTCTTTTTTGCCTTTGCGGAAGCATTTTCCGCTGTTTTTTCGGTTGTTTTGATTTGCGTTGACATAAAAAAGTCCTTTCCCCAGGGGAAACAAGAAGCCCCGACCGCAGGAAATGCAGTCAGGGCGCAAAGACATATAGCCTTACCTGTTTCTTTCATCCGGACTATACCGTCGGTTTCGGAATTTCACCGAATCGGCCAAAAGGCTCGTGGACTTTACCACCGGTGGAGAATTGCACTCCGCCCTGAAACATAATAAAATTTGATTTTCCGAAACTAATAGTTTCGTTTATTCATGACAGCCGCAGTCGCAGTCATCGAGTGCGCTTAAATCAAATTCAAGCTTCTCGCCGCAGTTGGGGCAGTCAATCGAACCGGAAGAAATAACGTCAAAGTCTGTTGTGATTGTGTTGTTGCAGTTGGGGCATGTAATCTCGTACATATCGTCCTCGTCGTCGCAGCAGTCATCATCGCAGCAGCAGTCCTCATCTTCGCCGTAAACCTCGTCCTCAAGGTCGTAAACAGCTTCTTCAACGTCGTTTACAACGTCTGTAAGGTCGGCAAGGTCGGAGTCGATATCCTCGATATTAACGGCAATATCGCCGAGAACGTCGATAATAGCGGCAATAATCTTGCCTTCGGCTGTGGATTCGTCAACCTTGAGTCCTTCTGCAAGACCCTTGATGTAAGATACCTTTTCAGCAATAGTCATGTCCATAGTAATATCCTCCTTTAAAAGAATTACTTGTTTGCACGCTCCATATATTCGCCTGTTCTTGTATCAATTCTGATAATATCGCCGATGTCGATAAACAGCGGTACACGGATTTCTGCGCCTGTTTCAAGTGTTGCGGGCTTGGTAGCGTTTGTAGCAGTATCGCCCTTGAAGCCGGGGTCGGTTTCTGTAACTTCAAGCTCAACGAAGTTGGGGGGCTCAACGCCGAATACCTTTCCCTTGTAGGAAAGAATCTTGCAAGTCATATTTTCCTTAACAAACTTGAAGTTGTCTCCAACGTCGCTTGCATTTACGGGAACGTCCTCATAGGTTTCGCTGTCCATGAAGTGGTATAATTCGCCGTCAGCGTAGGTAAACTCCATATCCTTTCTCTCAACGAAAGCAGTAGGGAATTTAGCGGTAGGGTTGTATGACTTTTCAACAACAGCGCCTGTGATAACGTTCTTGGTCTTTGTTCTTACGAAAGCTGCGCCTTTACCGGGCTTGACATGCTGGAATTCAACGACCTGCATTACGTTGCCGTCTTCTTCGAATGTCATGCCGTTTCTGAAATCGCCTGCTGTAATCATAATTTATTGTCCTCCTTAAAATATGTCGTAGAAACATAAATATCTCTTATATTATACAGTATCCTATAGAAAATTTCAAGTATTTTTTGAAATTTTCCTAAAATTAAATATATATGAGGGTTTTTGGTGCTTTAGTAAGGTTCATACAGCCGTCTGTTGTAACCACAACCATATCCTCAATACGAACGCCGTACTTGTGGGGAATATAAACTCCCGGCTCAATTGTTATAACCATTCCCTCGTGTAGTGTGAATGGACTTTTTGCGGAAATTGCAGGCGGCTCGTGTATCTCAAGCCCTACTCCGTGTCCAAGACCGTGTGTGAAATAATTTTCGTATCCCCATGCGTCCAGAGTGCTTCTTGCAACGTTATCTAAAAGCTTTCCCGTAATGTCGGAACGTACCGCCTTTAAAGCGTCGGTATTTGCGCCCCATACCGCATTGTAGATATTCTTCATCTCATCGTCCGGCTTTCCGATAACAACCGTTCGGGTCATATCCGAGTGGTAGCCGTCAACTACTGCACCAAAATCAAGGGTAAGAAACTCGCCGTTCTGCAAGGGCTTGTCCGTAGGTACGGCGTGGGGGCAGGCGGAATTAACTCCGGAAGCTGCAATAGTATCGAAGGAAATGCCGTCTGCACCTAAATCCATCATATAGAAATTCAGCACGGAGGCAACCTGCTTTTCGGT
This sequence comes from Ruminiclostridium sp., assembly GCA_051882255.1. Classification (GTDB taxonomy): domain Bacteria; phylum Bacillota; class Clostridia; order Oscillospirales; family Ruminococcaceae; genus Ruminiclostridium_E. The sequence goes on along the minus strand of JBJERK010000303.1, from coordinate 5,994 downwards.
CATTCCGGGACGTATTGCGGTTATAAGCTTTGAGAAAGCCCCCTCAGCTATTCTCTGGGCAGCCTCAATCTTGCTTATTTCCTCAGCGCTTTTGATTATGCGCATCTTGTCGATCACCGAGGAAAGCCAGCCCGAGGAGTCTACGGTAAGCGCATTAAAAAGCTTCTTATACTCTTCCAGTTCGCTTACCGTCATGGTTTTGCTCTCTATTGAAACTACCTTTATTCCGTGCCGCTCGATAATGGAGTAAAGCTGCTTTCGCATATCGGTAAGCAGCATTACCTCGCAGTTTTCAACCTGCTGCTCCGCCTTTTCGTAGTAGCGGGAATCCACTATAAAATAGCCCTTGTCCCGTGTTATGAAAACAATGCCCGCAGAGGAGGCAAAGCCTGTTACATAGCGGCGTGCAACCTCGCCTGTAATAAGTGCGCCGTGGGTCGGGTCCTTAAGCTCAGCGGCAATTCTGTCTATTCTGTTCATTTAAGCGTCCTTTCCCGCAAGAGCTGCAATTGCAAGCTTGTAAACGTTTTTGCCGAATCCGCAGATAACCCCTGTGCAGACAGCGGAAATCATTGACTTGTGGCGGAATTCCTCCCGCTTGTGGACATTAGAAAGGTGAACCTCAACGCAGGGCAGCTCAACCGCCGCAATTGCGTCACGGATTGCCACGCTGTAATGAGTATATGCACCCGCATTGATAACTATACCATCCGCATTTTCCCTTGCGCTGTGGATAAAGTCGATAAGCGCACCCTCGCTGTTGGACTGGAAAAAGGCAGGCTCTACTCCTATTTTTTTGCAGTACTGCGAAATTTCGGCGTTAATGCTTTCAAGAGTATCGCTTCCGTAAATTTCCGGCTCCCTTTTCCCCAGCATATCAAGGTTAGGACCGTTAATAATAAAGAGTTTCATCAGATTTCCCTCCCGATTGATTTATAAACCTTCGTAATATTTCTTCATTTGTGCAGCGTCCTCCGCCTGAGTTCCTGCGCTTTCGCAGATAACCGACGGACAAAGCCCACGCTTTGCGAACTGCTCCATCAGCGGCTCAAATTCGGGGCCGTACTCCTTGTCGGAGAAGGTAAGATGCATTTTCTCCCCGCCTGTGGTGTACATTATGCGGCTGAAATGGACGTGAAAACGCTTAAGCCTGTCGTGACCAAGCTTGTTCTCAATTTCATCAAGCATAGCTGCATAATCCGCTTCGCCTTTTATTCCGCCGAGAGTTCTTGCGTTCAGATGACCGAAGTCAACGCAGGGCAGAAACCTCTCGTCAACCCTGCAAAGCTCGATAACCTCGGAGAGAGTGCCCAGCTGGTTTATTTTGCCCATTGTTTCGGGACAGATTATAATATCGCTCAGCCCGTTTTCGTCAAGTGCTGCCTGCGCCTTTGTAAGCGTATCAAAAGCAAGAGCGGTCGCCGCCTCTCTTGTCATTTTCGAGCAGGAGCCGGAATGTACAACTATCTTTTCTGCCCCAAGCTTTTTAGCAGCCCTTGCGCTTTCAAGAATATAGTCAACGCTTTTAAGCCTTGTTTCCTCGCTTTCGCTTGAAAGGGAGATAAAATAAGGTGCGTGCAGGGACAGATAAATCCCGTTTTCCTTTGCTATACCGGGCAGCAGGTTATAGGACTTTTCCGAGATCCTTACCCCTCTGCCACATTCTATTTCATATCCGTTAAGTCCCATTGAGGCGAGATATTCGGGGAGCTGTTCGGGGAATTTACGCTTTCCGAAGCTTTCCGAATTTCCGCCGGGTCCGAATGTAATCATAATTAGTCCTTTCGTTATTTCAGTTTGCTGAAATCCCTTTTGAATACTACGCTTTCCGCCGCCCTTTTCAGCTTGAAAAGAATACCTTTTTCTATGTGAAAGGGCTCAACAAGGATTGTTTTGAGTCCCGCAAAATTTCCGCCCATAACATCGGTAAAAATCTGGTCGCCCACAACCGCAGTCCTGCTTTTATCGCTTCCAAGCTTTTTAAGCGCACGATTTATACCATAAGTAAGGGGCTTTCCGCCCGAGGATATAAAATCCAGTCCCAGCTTTGCCGCAAGAGGCGCAACCCGCTTTTTCGTGTTGTTTGAAACCACCATCATTTTAACCCCGAGAGCCTTCATTTCCGAGAGCCAGTCGGGTATTCCCTCCTCGGCGGCGGGATTTCCGTGCATTGAAAGAGTGTTGTCAAGATCCAGGATAAGGGCGTCGATTTCGTTTTCCTCCAAAAAGCTCTTGTCTATGCTCAGAACGTTTCTGACCCAGAGCGCAGGCTTAAAAATCACACAAACCCCTCCTTTCACAGGACAAAAATTTTAGCGGACTCATTTCCGAGCCCGCTTAAATTCTGTGTAATCAATCAATTACTTGAACTTGCGCTTACGTGCAGCTTCGGACTTCTTCTTACGCTTTACCGAAGGCTTTTCGTAATGTTCTCTCTTACGAACCTCAGCTAATACGCCGTCTCTTGCGCAGGAACGCTTGAAACGCTTTAAGGCTGTATCTAAAGATTCGTTTTTACCGAGACGAATTTCTGCCATCTATATCCCTCCCTTTGCCTTACGGCACAGGTTTAACTACAAGCTATAATCTACTTCGTAGGCGAACAAATAAAATGCTCAACAAGTATTATACAACAGATAGCATAAATTGTCAAGACTTTTTTGCGCTATTTTTGCGTTATTTTGCATTATTTCGCTGTTATTTCAAAAATTCCTCTGCGCTTATCTCCTCGCCGTCCTGCCACATACGCTCAAGGTCGTAGAATTCTCTTGTTTCCTTGTAGAAAACGTGCACAACAACGTCGATATAGTCGAGAGTTATCCAGGCTGTTCCCTGCTGGCTTATGGAGCATTTCGGCTGAACGCCCTGCTCGCCCATCTGAAACTCAACCTCGTCTGCAAGGGCTTTGACCTGAGTTGAGCTTCCGCCCTCGGCGATTACAAAGTAGTTTGCAAGCACCGTAAGGTCGCCGATTTTGATTATCTTTATGTTGCCCGCCTTCTTTGAATCAAGGGCTTTAACAACGGTTTTCAGTATTTCTGTATCTGTCATTTCTCATTTCCTTTCGCTTTATCCATATAGTAGTTGTAGGCTTCGGTTGTTGAAACGGGTATCTTCTTTCCGGTCGAAACAAGGTCGGGAATAAGCCACTTAAGCGCCTGATACATTCCGTTTTCAAGGCTTTTCAGAGCGTAAGCCCTGTACTTTTCCACCTCGGGAAAATCCCTGTCCTCGGATACTAAATCCGCAAGATATACGATTTTTTCAAGCTTCGACATGTGCGCTCTGCCCACGGTATGAAAGCGGATTGCATTGAAAATATCGTTATCCTCAATTCCAAGAACATTCTTTACATAATATGCTCCCGCTATACCGTGCCAGGTGCTTCTTGCCTCACGCTCAGCCGGGTCTACAAAGCAGCCTGCCGCAAGCATTTCCTTTTCCTGCACCGAGGCTTCGGCTTCTTTCCTTATATCGTGGAGTATTCCCGCAGTATATGCCTTTTCCTTATCCTCGCCGAAAATCTCCGCCAGCCTTACGCACATATCCGCCACGCAGCAGCTATGCACATACCGCTTCTTTCCCATCATGCCCTTTATAAGGGCTTTATAATCCTCAGCCACGGTAAAGCCCTCCTGCACTTATATACTTCAGTACATTTTCATCCACAAGGCTTCCCGTATCCTCGCCGTTTTTTATCTTATCCCGTATTTCGGAAGATGAAACCTCGATTACGGGCAGGTTCAGCACCTTTACCCTGCCAAGCTGATTTGCATACTCGTAAAGGTCGGTGTAGCTGTCGTTTTCCCTTGCTGCTGCAACAACGTGACATTCCTTCAAGAGAGCCTCGTATCTGTACCAATGCTTAAAATAAAACAGCATATCCCCGCCGATTATAAGATAAAATTCCGTATTCTTCGGGTAAATCTCCTTAAGCGCCCTTACGGTATTTATAGTATAGCTTTTCCCGCCAAGCCGCTTTTCAATATCCGAAACGGTGAAATGCTCGTCATGCTCAAAGGCAATACGGCACATCCGGAGCCTGTCCTCAAAGGGCGTCTCATTGGTTTTATGGGGCGAATCCGCCGTTGGGATAATCAGCATTTCATTAAGCTTAAGTTCCTTAAACGCCGCTCTTGCAAGGGCGGTGTGACCTGCGTGAACGGGGTCGAAAGCACCCCCGAAAATTCCTACCTTACTCATCTAACACAATTACTCTTTTCTTCGGGTCTTTATTCTGCCTGTAAATTACAAAGCGGTATCCGATAACCTGCACAGGCTCTGCACCCAGCTTTTCGCAAAGCTCGCTGCACACCTCTCTCGCCGTCAGCTCGCAGGTTTCGTGAACCTTTCCCTTTATCATTTCCCTTGCGTTAAGGGCGTCCTCCGCCTGCTTTATAACCTCGTCGCCGATACCGTTCTTGCCGACGTAAAGTATAGTTTCAAGGGTATTTGCAATAGAGCGCAGCTTTGCTCTTTCCTTACTTGTCATAGCTTTTCCTTTCATTCCTCATCTCTTAAAATATCGGTCAGGGTCTTAAGAGCGGCGGCTCTGTGGCTTATGCCGTTCTTTTCCTCTGCTGACATTTCCGCAAGGCTTCTCTCCTCGTCAACCATAAAAATCGGGTCGTAGCCGAAGCCGTTTTCTCCCCGCATTTCCATGCCGATAAAGCCCTCAAGTGTACCCGTAACCGAATATTCCTTTTCTTCGTCTATTATGCAGTACAGCGCACACACGAACCTTGCGCTTCTCATACTCTCGTCAACGCCCTCCAGCTCGGAAAGTATCTTTTCGCAGCGCTCCTTGTCCGTTGCGTCCTCGCCTGCATATCTTGCGGAGTAAATTCCGGGAGCGCCGCCTAAGAAGTCAACCTGAAGACCGCTGTCGTCTGCAATTACGGGACAGCCGCAAAGCTCATAGATTGCCCTTGCCTTTTTGTGTGCATTTTCCTCGAAGGTTTCGCCGTCCTCAACTACTTCCGCTGTAATTCCTGCGTCCTTAAGGGAAACAGGCTCGTAGCCCAGAGGCGTCAGCATAGCCTTGAATTCCCGTACCTTGCCCTGATTGTTTGTCGCAATTATAATTTTCATGTCCCTTAAGCCCCTGAGGCTTCCTCCGTTTCTTCGTCGGAAAACAGAATTTCAGCATAGTCCTGCGGCACGAAATTCTGTAAATCGTCTATTTTTTCTCCTACGCCTACCAGCTTTACCGGTATGCCAAGCTCGTCCTTTATAGGTATTATTATACCACCTTTTGCCGTTCCGTCAAGCTTTGTAAGAACAATTCCCGTAATTTCGCATACTTCGCTGAAAAGCTTAGCCTGATTTACGGCATTCTGACCTGTTGTAGCGTCAAGCACAAGCAGAGTTTCAACCGAAGATTCGGGGAGCTGTCTTTTAATAATTCCCGAAATCTTTTTCAGCTCGTCCATAAGGTTTTTCTTATTGTGCAGTCTGCCTGCGGTGTCGATTATAAGTACGTCTGCGTTTCTTGCCTTTGCAGCGCTGCAGCCGTCAAAAACCACCGCCGCAGGGTCGCTTCCCTCTGCGTGCTTTACAATATCAACCCCTGCCCTGTCCGTCCAGACGTTCAGCTGGTCGATAGCCGCCGCACGGAAGGTATCCGCCGCCGCCACAAGCACCTTTTTGCCCTCGCTCTTAAGATTTGCCGCAAGCTTGCCTATGGTTGTGGTCTTTCCTGCCCCGTTTACACCGATAACGAGGATAACAGAGGGCTTTGTGGACAGGTTAAGCCGGTTATCGCCGCTCAACATTTCCGAAATTATCTCCTTTAAAGCAGCCTTTACGCCTGCTGTATCGGAAACTCCTCTGCGCTTTACCTCCGCTCTCAGCTTTTCGCAGATGCGGGAGGAGGTTACTGCACCTATATCCGATAAAATAAGGGTTTCTTCCAGTTTTTCAAAAAAATCCTCGTCAATCTTCGTAAAGGAATTTACAAGTATTTCAACCTTTGAAGCAAGGCTGTCCCTTGTC
>JBJERK010000302.1:0-2225 GCA_051882255.1 Ruminiclostridium sp. | reverse complement strand
AAAGTCCGTCAAATGGTATTCCAGCAATAATAAAATCGCAACCGTAAACAGCAATGGCAAGGTTACTGCCAAAAAAGCAGGAACAGTTACTATTACGGCAAAGACTACAAACGGTCTGAAAGCAACCTGCAAAATAACGGTAAAGGATAATGCTGTTGCAGTCGATAACAGCGATAAATCAACAGGCGGCGGCTCGTATATCCTGAATACGAATACAAAAAAATTACACTATCCAAGCTGCTCAAGCGTCAGGGCTATGAGCGAGAAGAATAAGTGGGCTGTTGATTATTCGCGGGATAGGATTATAGGTATGGGATATGATCCTTGTAAGAGGTGTAATCCGTAGTTGTACTTATATTATATAGGTGCAGTTGGTCTGAATTACGGCATAGCAAGTATTTTGAGAATTTTTTGCTGTTGACATTCATATTCATTTTTCGGCTAAAATAAGATTGAATCGAATAATAGCCGAAGAGGTAAATGTGTGATCTTGGATTTCTGCTATCAATTCAGATATAAACGGTTTTGATAGTAATATCATCTTAAAATCAATAAAAAGCGGGAAAGGAGCAATCCTTTCCTGTTTTAGTATTCATCAAGAGATATTATAGTTAAGTCAAGAAAAATCAGTAATATTCATATTATTATTGACTTAACTGCAATAATATGGTATAATCAGCCTTAAAGAAGCAATAATAACCGTAAAAGGACTGATATAATGAAGAGAAAGATAATGCAGAAGCTTATCGACTGGAAGAACAGCCCTGCAAGAAAACCGCTTATTCTTAACGGCGCAAGGCAGGTTGGTAAAACCTATATTCTCAGAGCATTCGGCAAAGAGAACTATAAAAACACCGTATATGTAAATCTCGAAAGCAGCAGCTCTGTTGCCTCGCTGTTTAATGGCGATATATCCCCAGCCAGACTCATAAAGTACCTTGAAGCTGAAACTAACGAGCGAATTGTTCCGGGCGACACGCTTATAATACTTGATGAAATACAGTCCTGCGAACGTGCTGTGACCTCTCTCAAATATTTCTGCGAGGAGCTGCCTGAATATCATATTGCAGCAGCGGGAAGCTTGCTGGGAGTTGCAATTAACAGAAATCAGACCTCATTTCCTGTTGGCAAGGTAAACCTTCTTCGGCTTTATCCGCTTGATTTCGAGGAGTTTCTTACTGCCACAGGAAACGAAGCGCTTATTGATATTATTGCAGAATGCTATAATAGCATGACCCCTATGAACGAGGCTCTGCATCAGAAAGCACTGGGTCTTTACCATGATTATCTTATCGTAGGCGGTATGCCTGAAGCAGTAAAAGCATTTATCGAAACAAATTCTTATATTGATGCAGGACTTGTGCAGAGCAGCATCATAGATAACTATACTGCTGATATGGCTAAATATGCAAGCAATTCCGACGCTGTAAAGATACGTGCATGCTACAATTCTATCCCTGCACAGCTTGCAAAAGACAACAAGAAATTCCAGTACAAGGTTGTTCAGAAGGGAGGCTCTTCTACTATCTTCGGCGCATCGCTTGAATGGCTTAAGCAGGCAGGCGTAACTATTGAATGTCAGCGTGTGGATCAGGGCACTATGCCGCTGCCTGTATATGCCGACCAGACCTCTTTCAAAATATATATGTCCGACGTTGGGCTTCTTGTGCGCAAATCGCAGATGTCTGTAAATACCATAATTACAGGAGAAGCTAACGTATTTATGGGTGCAGTAACTGAAAACTATATAGCCCAGCAGTTAGCGGCAAAGGATTATTCCCCTTACTACTGGACTACATCAAATTCACAGGCAGAGCTTGATTTTGTCCTGCAAAAGGACGACAAAATCTATGCGATAAAGGTTAAGAAGGGCGAGCATGTGCGCTCCAGAAGCTTAAGCGTATTCAGACAGAAATTTTCCCCTGATTATGCTATACGTTTTTCGCAGAAGAATTTCGGGCAGACAGAGGATGTTATTTCAATGCCGCTGTATGCAGCTTTTCTTATTTAGCAGAACAATGCTATAATTGCTGGACTTTTTATTACTCCGGAAACAGAGTATCAGCAGACCGGGACCGGGGACCACTGAGTTTTTCAAAATTCATGCCCGTATCTATAATGGTATCGGGCTGATATGGGCGTTATTTTGAATATTCCCATGGTCTCTGGTCCCGGTTCTCAGGTAATACCATTATACAAAAAATAAGGACGAGGCTTAGTTTCTC
>JBJERK010000301.1:0-8718 GCA_051882255.1 Ruminiclostridium sp. | reverse complement strand
GTATCGGTTTCACTCTCGAAGCCGTAGCCCTTAGAAATCAGAAATTCCTTTATCTTACGGTAATTTTCGATAATTCCGTTATGTACGATTGAAACTCTGCCGTTGCCTATAGGGTGGCTGTTTATGTCGCTTGGCTCGCCGTGGGTTGCCCAGCGGGTATGGCCTATTCCTGCAACTGCCTTAAGCTCGCCTGTTTCGGAGAGCTTTACCTCAAGACCCTCGGCAATCTTGCCCTTTGCCTTTACGGTTTTTATCCTGTCCTCCTCGAAAACTGCAATTCCTGCGCTGTCGTAGCCTCTGTATTCCAGTTTTTTGAGTGCGTCAACCAGTATTTTTTCGCAGGCGCTGTCGCCTACATAGCCGACTATTCCACACATAATCACTACCGCCTTTCATCAGTCTGTATATGTAACGTGATAAACACACTATAATGCAATATATGTTCTATTATAGCATAAATAAAACGGATTTGCAATATATTTCTGCGGCAAATGCAAAAACCCGAAGGACAGGCTGCCCCTCGGGTTGTAATTATTCGGTTTTACAGCTTAACCTCTCCCGCAATCCCGATATACCCCTTGATAATCTTAACGCAGCTTTCAAAGTCCATATCGCTTGTGTCCAGAATAAGGTCGTAGTTGCCCACATAATCCCAGTTTCTGCCGGTTTTCGCCTTGTAGTAGGCTGCCCGCTCCTTGTCGGTCTTTTTTATGAGCTTTTCCGCCTCGCTGCGGGAGGTAATTCCCATAACGTTCATGGTGTTCTTTATGCAGGTCTCCATATCCGCATGAATGAACAGGCGGAACACATTCTTCCTGCCCCGAAGCACATAGTCGGCGCACCTGCCGACAATAACGCAGCTTTCCCCGCTGTCGGCAAGGCTGTTTATAACGCTTGCCTGGAAGTTAAAAAGGTTGTCGGCGGAGGTAAAATCCGCCTTGTCAGGGGTGATAAGCCCGCCCTTGTACTGCTTTGGACGGCTGAAAATGCTTTCGCTTACCCTTTCGTCCGACAGGTTGAAAAGGCCCTCGCTTATGCCGCTTTTGTCGGAAGCCATACGGGAAATATCCTTGTCGTAGTAGCCTATTCCAAGGTCGTTTGCAAGCATAGCGCCGATAGTTCTGCCGCCGCTTCCGAAGCCTCTTGCAATTGTTACAATATAGTTTTTCATAGCGTCACTTCCTTTACGGAATATGTACGGTTATTTTTTGTGCAGTCCTGCTTACCAGCAGTCTGATATGCAGATTAAAGGGTTTCAAGCATCTTCTTGATAAGTCCCGAAATCTGGGGCTTTGAGAACTGGGCGTCTGCGCCTATGCTTTCTCCCTTTAGCTTCATCTTCTCGTCGATAAGGGAGGAGAACAGGAAAACGGGGATTTTGCAAAGCTTCGGGTCGGTCTTTATCAGCTTTGTAAGACGGTGTCCGTCCATCTGAGGCATTTCAATATCGCTTACAACCAGAGCTACGCTTTTCAGAATGTCGTCGCTGTTAGCAAAGCCCGAAACATAGTTCCATGCCTCTAAACCGTTTGAAAAAGCGGCAATATTATGAAATCCCGCCTTTGTGATTGCTTCTACAACCATCTTGTTCAGAAAAGGCGAATCCTCCGCAATTACTATTCTTGCGTCAAAGTTGGTGCTGTGCTTTTCATCGGTCTGCATAGCCTCAATTCCCGACATATCAAGGGAAGCGGAGCAGTTAAGGTCAGAAATAATCTTCTCAAAGTCAAGAATGATTATAATCCTGCCCTCGATCTTAGCAATTCCCGTAGCAATTCCTGCGTTTGAGTTGTTGGCAACCTGGGGCGGCTTTTCGATATTGCCCCAGTTAATGCGCTGGATTCCCTTGACGTTGGTAACGTGGAAAGCTATATCCAGTCCGTTGAACTCGCAGACGATAAGAAGTCCGTCGTTGCCTGCGGGAAGCGGTATTCCAAGCACCTTGTGCAGGTCCACAACCGTAATTATCTTGTCACGGGGCATAAACAGTCCCTCAACCTCGTCGGGAGCGGCGGGAAGCGGAGTAACCTCTCTGTAGGTCATAATCTCGCTTACCTTTGCAATATTGATTCCGTAGTCCTTATCGCCAACGAAAAACTCAAGCAGCTCAAGCTCGTTTGTTCCGCTTTCAAGCAAAATATTTGTATCCATAAGCCTTACCTTCCTGTTTAGTCAAAAGCTTTACTTGCTACAATTATACAACAATCCCGTTTCAAAATCAATAGTTTAAGCAAAATTTCACAATTATGCCGATTATAGTCAGGTTTTTTGTGCAATATGACAGCATTTTCTGCTGTTATCAGTAGGAATAATGACTTCCGCCGATAAATTCCCGTACAAGGGAGTCCGAGGGTATTGCTTCCTGCTGTATCGGGCTTATCTCCCGCAGGAACTTCTCCAGATCCGCATATCTGTCGTACTCGGGGTAGCTGTCCCTTACTCCTTCAAGCCTTGGCAGGACATAATCCCTGTAAGCCGCAGCCTCGTAGCCGATAAAGGTGTCTATATCGAACATAGCCTTGCCCTTGTAGGGCATTATAAACCGCTGTTCTCCCCGCTCAACCCACTTGAAGAAGTCGAGGGTGTTTGCAATATCCCTGCCACGGAAAAGTCCGTCACGGACAATTCTTCTCATAAGACGGATTTTTGAGGGGTGAAGCAGTTCTCCCTCCCCGTTTTCAAGTCTTGTGCGAACGCTGACATAAATCGTAACAGCATGGTCGCCGATATTTCCCGTAATTTCGGGGTTAAGGGCGTGTATGCCCTCCATTATAACCAGCTCCCCCTTTTTTCTTGCAAGCCGCTTTCCCGGCTTTCTTGTCTGGGTTGAGAAATCGAAGGTTGGTATTTCGATTTCCTTGCAGCTCCAGAGCATTTCAAGGTGCTGATTTAAAAGCTTCATATCCAGTCTTTTCGGGGATTCAAGGTCTATTCTTCCGTCCTCGTCAACCTCGTTTTCAGGGTCGGTAATGGGTCGGAAGTAGTTATCCATTGAAATCGTATGTACGCCTACGCCCTCTTTTTCCAGCAGGCTTGCAAGCCTCAGCGCAGTTGTTGTCTTTGCTGAGCCTGAGGGTCCCGATATAAGTATTATGGGCATTGTGCTGTCACGGGAGAGAATGTACTCTTCTGCCGCCTTTATCTCCCCTCTGTAACGGGCTTCGCTTTGCTCAACAAATTCCGCTGTCTTTTCGGCAGTTCCTGCATTAAGCTGTTGTAATGAAAGTATTTTCATAGTTTTATCCCTTTCATAGCAATTCTTCTATGGATAAAAGATTATCGCAGCAGGCGTAAAGCCTCGGCAGAAGCTCCTTATCCGGCGGCGTAAGGTCGGGCACCATTACGGTAAGGCAGCCTGCCTCAGAGGCGGAGATAATGCCATTTGGGGAATCCTCAACCGCAATACATTCAGAAGGCAGAAGTCCCAGCTGATTTGCCGCATAAATATATATATCCGGCTTTGGCTTGCCCCATTCCACCATTGAAGCGCTTATTATCCTGTCAAAGCTGTCAAGAAGCCCCGCTGTTTTCAGGAGTCTGCCCGCCCGCTCAATATCCGTAGCGGTTGCTACTGCCCTTAAATAACCTTTTTCCCCAAGATAGGACAAAAGCTCAACCGCCCCCGGCTTTACGTCAAGCCCGTAACGGTCGATATGCTCCTGCATAAGCTTCATTCTGAGCGCCCGCACTTCCCTGTAGTCGCAGTTCTCGCCGAACCACTCCTTGAAAAGCGGCGGAACAAGCCTGTGGGTAAGGCTTCTCAGCGTCAGCGCCTGCCCACGGGTCATAGGAAAGCCCAGCTCATTAGCAGCCCTGCACCAATATTTTACAAGAAGCTTTTCAGTATCAAGCAAAGTTCCGTCCAGGTCGAAAATTACCGCTTTTATTTTATCAGTACTCATAGGCTCCGTTTATGCTGGTTGCATTCTTTATAGAATGAAGGGTTGTAACGTTCTTGCTCTTTGAAAGAGTGTAAATCATAGTCTTTGTGGGCTTGCTCTCAAACTCGATTCCCTCAATTGCAAGGGCGGAGGGCGGGATATAGTCCACCGTTACCGTATAAAGCTCGCCCACGTTTGAAATCTGTGTAATTTTCGGCGAATATGCGGTGTAGCGGGGATTTATGGGGACGAGATAGGAGTTTGAGTCGGCAACGTAGGTGAACATTGTGTCCGCTCCGCCTACGGTCTGGTGCTGAATTTCAACCGATCCGCCGAAAATCGAACGGATCGAGTACTCAACATCAACGGCGGGGACGTACATATAGGAATTGTAAAGCTTATCGTAGTTGTCGTTTGAGCCGGTAAGGATAATGCGCCAGATAGCCGCCTCAACAACGATTGAGGAGGGCAGCTCGTCAACGGAGGCACAGTCCGGCGGGTCAACGGAAACCAGCGGATACAGGAAAAGCGCTATATCGTTCTTCAAATCCGTCTGATTTACAATATCGTCAATCTTGTCCCTGCAGAAATTTACGGTGGAAACAACTCCGATAACCGACATAATGATGACGAAAACCGCAAAAACAAGGTAAAACCTGTTGGGACGGGGTGCTTCATCGGGTGCTGCTTCCTCGGCGGGCTGCTCCGTTTCCCCGGCTTCGCTTGTTTCGGTAATTTCCTCGTAGCTTTCGCTGAGCGCCTCGTTAAAGCCCTGGGAAAACTCGCTGTTTTCGGGCTTTGGCTTCCTGTTTTTCTTCTCGGGTCGGTAGGTCTTAACCTGCGACTGCTCCGTTTTTTCCTTTTGGGGCAGTCCTTCTCTTTCCGCCTTTTTTTCCGCTTGGGGCAGTCCTGCTTCCTCAGTCTCATCATCCTTCGGCAGCAGTCTTATTGTTTCTGCCTTTATCTGCCCTGCATTTTCAACGGAAGGCTTTACAGCGTACTGCTGTTCCAGCTTTTCCGCCTGCGGGGAGCTTTTAAGCTCCTCTGTCATACGCTGCTGAGCCACGTTTCTGTTTGTTCTCTTCTTGCTTTTTTTACTCATTTATATACCTTTCAGCTTATCGGAAATAATGAAAAATGAATATTGAATATTGAATATTGAAAATTGAATAGTGAATAATTGTGGTGTGTCGCCTTGCGGCGCAATTTTTAAATAACCGCGAAGCGGCTCCACAATTATTCATTATTCATTATTCGTTATTCAACAAAAACGCCTTTTACCGCCTCATCGGTCTGTACCCGGATTTCAAGAAACGGAACAGAGCGTTTTAACCTCTTATCTGCCCATTCCCGCTTACAAGATACTTGTAGGTAGTAAGTGCCTGAAGTCCCATCGGTCCTCTTGCGTGAAGCTTCTGGGTGGAAATGCCGATTTCTGCGCCAAGACCGAACTCAAAGCCGTCGGTAAAGCGGGTGCTGGCGTTTACATAAACTGCCGCAGCGTCCACAAGGCGCCTGAACTTCTCCGCATTGTCAAGATTTATTGTAACTATACATTCGCTGTGCTTTGTGCCGTATTTGTTGATGTGGGCGATTGCCTCGTCAAGGCTTGAAACGGTTTTTGCGGCAATTGCATAGTCAAGAAACTCCGTTCTGTAGTCCTCTTCCGTAGCCGCTCTCTCTACCTGCATAAACTTAGCGCAGGTTTCATCACCGTAAACCTTAACCCTGCCGTTCCATTTCTTGTTGAGGGCAGTAAAGAACTGCTCCGCTACGTCCTTATGCACAAGCACGTTTTCAATAGCGTTGCATACGCTGGGGCGCTGGGTTTTAGCGTTATCAACGATATTAACCGCCATATCTATATCCGCAAACCTGTCAACGTAAACGTGGCAGTTGCCTTCTCCCGTCTGGATAACGGGGATTGTGGCGTTCTGCATAACCGAGCGGATAAGTCCTCCGCCGCCTCTGGGGATAAGCACGTCGATATACTTATCAGCCTTCATAAGCTCGCCTGCAACAGCTCGGCTTGTATCCACAACCAGCTGAACCGAGTCGGCGGGAAGACCTGCACCTTCAACAGCCTCACGCATAAGCCTTACAAGGCACTTATTGGAATAGATAGCGTCGCTTCCGCCTCTTAGAATGCAGACGTTGCCTGCCTTAAGGCAGAGGGCTGCTGCGTCAACGGTAACGTTGGGGCGGGACTCGAAGATAATTCCGATTACGCCTAAGGGTACCCGCTTTTTCTCGATTACAAGCCCGTTAGGCAGCTCCTCGCCGCCGATAATTTCCCCGATAGGGTCCTTAAGCGCCATGACCTGCAAAACTCCTGCGCTCATAGCGTCAATTCTTGCGTGGGTAAGGGTAAGACGGTCGATAAGCGCCTCGCTCATGCCGTTTATACGGGCGTTTTCAATATCCCGCTGGTTCTGCTTTATAATCTCTCCTCTGTTTTCAAGAATAGCGTCGGAAATCGCCTTTAAGGCGGCGTTCTTCTGTCTTGTTCCCGCAAGCGACATTCCCGCTTCCGCAGCCTTAGCCGCAATTCCAAGTTCCTCTATGTAGCTCATAACAAAACCTCTTTCCTCAGTTGTTCAAATCGAATATTGTGCATTTTGCCCTGCCCTCAAAAAGGTCGTACAGGTTTTCGGGTCGGTCGCCGTTTATAATAACGGCAGGAATTTTGCTTTCTCCCGCAATCTGCGCTGCTTCAAGCTTTGTAAGCATACCGCCGCTTGCAAGCTCGCTTCCCTTTTCTCCAGCAGCAGCTATCATCTCGTCGGTAAGCTTATGTACAACAGGGATATGCTTTGCGTCGGGGAGGGCGGGATTCTTATCGTAAAGCCCGTCAACATCGGTAAGCATTACCAGTAAATCCGCCTCGCAGAGCTTTGCTGTAACAGCGGAGAGGGTATCGTTCTCGTCGAAGTCAAGCTGCTCGATTGAAACTGTATCGTTTGCGTTGATAACGGGAACTGCCCCCAGCTCCAGCAGCCGGTGCAGGGTGTTGAAGGCGTTCTGACGCCTTATTTCGTTGCTTATAACGTCCCTTGTTACAAGTATCTGGGCTACGGTGTGGTTGTACTTTGAGAACTCCCTGTCGTACATATTCATAAGCTCGCACTGACCGATTGCGGCGCAGGCCTGCTTTGTGGGCATATCCTTGGGTCGGGAGGGAAGACCTGCCCTTCCTACGCCTATTCCCACAGCACCGGAGGTTACAAAAATAATATCCCTGCCCTGATTTTTAAGGTCGGACATTACCTCGATAAGCCGTGCCACACGGCGGATATTGAGATTTCCTGTTTTATAGCATAATGTGGAGGTACCCACCTTTATTACTATTCGTTTTGCGTTCCTTATTTTGTCCATTTTGCTTATGCTTCCTTTAAAAAGTATATATGTTCTTATATTATAACAAAATTTGCGGAAAAAAGCAATACTGCACCGAAAAAAAGGCAAAAAAAAGAGAACCCTTAAGGCTCTCAAAGTAAAATAATGTATAATGTGTAGAACAAAAGAAAGGAGACAACTAAAAAAACTAAAAATAAATGGCGGTCATTTAAATTTAATTAATTCAATCAGCAAGAGTAACTTACGTCCCTCTTACAATTTGCATTATAGCTTAAAATTTCCCGTTTGTCAATAACATATACAAAACTTTTTTAAAAAACCAACAGTTTTATACAAAACAGCAAAAAGTTAGTAACAAAATTGTGGGTATTGTCAAATAAGGTTACATCAGGGTTTTAAGTATATCCTTAATTTCCGAAACCTGCTCCGGAAGAAGCGGCTTCGGGCTTCTGTAATTCGCTATATACTCGTCAAGCTCATTTTCTCCCGCACATACAACACTGTTGGGATTTTTAAGGCTGAGCTTAAGCCTTGTAAAGGGGTTTGAGAAGTAAACCGCCCCGTCTATCCAGACGTCAAGCCCCTTTGAGCGCAGGATATTTTTCAGTATATCCCGCTGGCGGATAAGCTGCTTTATGGGGTTTTTCATTGCCGCTTCCGTGTTTCTGCCGTCCTTGTAGTGCTTGTACTGCGACCAGCTGTCGTCGCTGTCCGAGCCGCTGATAATGCCGGAATGGTTCTTTACCTCGACGATAATTATTCCCTTTTCGCCCACAAGAATCATATCTATCTCGGAGCGGTTGCGCTTGTACTGTACGGGGCAGTTCAGAAAGATATAATACTCTCCCTTGTGCCTTTTTGCTATTCTCGCAAGGGATTTCTCTCCCTTAAGACCGGAAACAAGGATATTATACCGCCTGCCTAAAATAATATAGGCAAAGGCGCAGAGCACTATTGCCGCCGCAGAGATGTATGCGCCGATATAGTTGGACTTATCGTTGGGTGTAACGTTGAAGGCGTAGAAAAGCAGCAGGACAGCAGGAAGCGCACCGAAGATGACCTGCAATACAAAAAGTACGCCTATTCGCTTTTTATTGGGATTTTTGCTCTTGTAAATCTTCATTTTATACGTTAAATCTGAATACTACAGCGTCTCCGTCGTTCATTACATAATCCTTGCCCTCAAGCCGCACAAGACCCTTCTCCTTGGCGCCTGTCATTCCGCCGCAGCGGATAAGGTCGTCAAAGGATACAACCTCGGCTCTTATAAAGCCCTTCTCGAAGTCGGTGTGAATTTTTCCTGCCGCCTGAGGCGCCTTTGTTCCCTTTGTTATCGTCCATGCACGTACCTCGGTGGGGCCTGCGGTAAGGAAGGAGATAAGACCAAGGAGGCTGTAGCCCGTCTTTATGATACGGCTCAGTCCCGACTCGGTAAGGTTAAGGTCGGAAAGGAACATTTCCTTCTCCTCCGGCTCCATAT
>JBJERK010000300.1:0-8744 GCA_051882255.1 Ruminiclostridium sp. | reverse complement strand
AAAAAGCTTGGCAAAAACTTTCAGACGCTTCGCGGTTAAGGGGCGGGAGCTGCGATATATTTATGACAAGGTTATAAACAAGAGAATAACCGCCTTGTTAATGGCGGTCAGAATTGTTCGTATATCTTTTTACTTGTATCGGTTTTTGTGAGCCTTTTCAACTTTCGCTTTAAATTCCTCGAAAAGCTTAAGCTGATGTTTGTTAAATTTACCAACATAATAAACTGAACCTTCGGTAAATCTTAACTGCTTAGCGATTTCCATAGGCGGCAAAATCATCATATCGCATACCTCATTTCTTACAAAAAGACGTTTGATTTTATAACGCTATCACGGAAATTCATAAGATGTTTTATACAGTTGCTATTCAATTATCATTATATCATATCAACCAGATTTGTCAATGTTTTGTTATAAGTCAAAATGTAACTACCTACGCTCGGATGTGAAAAAAGCAAATCTGCACAACAACTGCGAATGTGCCTCTGTTCTAACCCCACAAATCCAATGAATTAATCAAGCTTCAAACGGGTCAAGCGCCGTCGCGCTTGCCGGGGGTTCAAGGGGGCGGGCAGCCCCATTGCTCAAAAGCTCTCAGAGTCTCTCAAAATCTCTCCCCTCTCTTGTAATTGCCAACAAAACCGCCCCAGCATTTTTGTACAAAATCAAAGAAATTTTGTCTTTTTTGGAAAAAGTTGTAAAATTCATGTCACTTTTTATCGTTTTGGACTGTTATTAATAATAGAGGTTGCTATGCCGTTTATGCAAAAAACTTTACTTTTTTGTAAAACGGTTGATTTTATGAGCTGTAAATGGTATAATAAAATATAATATTATAAATGTTTGGAGATAGAAAATGCTTCAGAATAAGAAAATTCAGCAGATTGCAGACGAGGTTGAAAAGGTTATAGTCGGAAAGCGTGACGTTGTTACAATGCTGCTTATTGCGCTTCTTTCGGGAGGACATGTCCTTGTAGAGGACGTTCCGGGAGTAGGAAAAACCACACTTGCTACCGCAATAGGCAAGGCGGCGGGTCTTTTAAGCCGCAGGGCGCAGTTTACCCCCGACGTTATGGCTTCGGATATAACAGGCTTTACAATGTTCAATAAGGAGAGCAACCGCTTTGAGTACAGAGCGGGGCTTGTTATGACAAATATACTCCTTGCAGACGAGATAAACAGAGCCACGCCGAAAACCCAGTCGGCGCTTTTAGAGGCTATGGAGGAGCAGAGGGTTACAGTTGACGGCGTTACACACAACCTGCCCCAGCCTTTTATGGTAATCGCTACACAGAACGAGCTTGGCTACATAGGCACCTTCCCGCTGCCTGAGGCTCAGCTTGACCGCTTTATGATGAAGATTTCCGTGGGCTATCCTACTATTGAGCAGGAAATCGGGATTATAGCAAACAGGCGCTGCTCCGACCCGCTGGATATGGTTATACCTATCTGCACAAAGGAGGAAATCGAGGCGGCAATCGAGGACGCACGCAGCATCAATATCGAGCCTTCGGTTTACCGCTATATCGTGGAAATCGTTGCTGCAACAAGAACCCACCCCGCAGTACAGTTAGGCGCAAGCCCCCGTGCCTCCCTTGCTCTTATGAGGGCGGCGCAGAGCTATGCCTTTCTTAATAACCGTCCCTACGTTGTCCCCGAGGACGTGCTTCGCATGACGCCCTACGTCCTGCCCCACAGAATAAGGCTTTCACAGGAGGCAAAGATTAAGCGGGCGGATATTATGGACGTTTTAAAGGATATTATAAAATCCATAAAGCCTCCCTTTACAAGAAACTGATTGGTGCAAAAATGGCAAAACAAAGATTACTCTATTTACTTTTTCTTCTGGCAGCCCTTGCCCTTGCCCTGGGCTACGAGAGCCGCCTTACCTTTGTGCTGCTTATTGCGGCAGCAGCCCTTCCCCTCCTATCTTTTCTGCTGTTCGTCTGCACAAGGCTTCTGATTAAGGTGGAAACTGCTCCGAAAAGTATGTTTGTCCATAAGCTTCAGGAGTTCAGCGTATGCGTAAAAGTTAAGAACAGGTTCATTCTCCCTGTTTCTCCCTTGCGGTTAACAGGGAATTTTCATGACTCGGACGGGCGTGTTACAGGAGAGCGGCAGCTTATTGTAAGCGTTATGCCCTTCAGCACCGCCGAGTTTTTATTTACGGGCAATATCCTTTACCGAGGGGAATACAGCTTAGGACTTGAAGCGGTGGATATATACGACCTGCTTCGTCTTTTCCGTTTCAGGATAAGGCTTACACCCGACTGCACAGCCATTGTTGCGCCGAGACAGTTTTCTATCGAGGACGACAATGTTTTAAGCGGCGACGATTTTGACAGCAACCGCACAACACCCAGCTTTTTTGAAAACACCGCCTTTGCGGCAGTAAGAAAATATACCGAGGGAGACTCTCTGCGCCACGTTCACTGGAAGCTTTCCGCAAAGCAGGACGAGCTTGTTGTAAAGCAGATGGAGCAGAACCTTGGCAGCAACACCATTATTATTGCAGATACAACAGGGATTTTTGAGGATGACGAGGACAATATGCGTACTGTTGACGCAGTTATAGAGTCCTCTCTTGCCTTCACAAGAAAGATAATAGCCGACGGTCGCTGTGCGGTAAATCTTTTCAGAGACGCTTCGGGAGAAGCGGAGGTAATTGCGGCGGAAACAAGAGGCGATTACGAGCGGCTGTTTCTCGCATATTCGACCCTTCCGATTTCTGAGGTGGGAATGGGAGCGGCTGTGCTTGCGGCGGAGCAGAAGAAGGTTTTTGACAATGCGGAAACCCTGTTTATAATAGCGCCCGCCCTTACTGCCGACGAGCTTCACAGCATAATGAGCTGCGGCGGGGAGGCTATGAAAAGCATAAGGATATATCTTACGGGAGAAAAGGCTGATGATGGGCTTATGGCGGCTGCGGCAGCAAGAAGCAATATCTCCATTTTCGGAATAGACCCGGAGGACATCGGGCTTTCCCTGAGAAATTCGATGAAATAAGGAAGATTTATGGCTAATACCGATGGGCAAAGAATAATGCACGACGCATATTTTACAAAAAAGCCCGCCGTTTTCGGACTGATGACGGTGAGGCTTGCTTTGCTGTGTACTCTTTGCGTTTCGGCGACCCTTTTCTTTGCCGACCTGTACTATTTTACGGTTGACAGGTTTCTGATTGCAGGCGCTGCTGCGGCTATGACGGTGGTTGTTTTTGCGCTTGCTTCAATTCTGCCCTCCTCCGCCGTTTATCTTGGCATTACTGCTCTTGCGGCGGCAGCAGGCTTTTTCTTCCGTAAGCCGCTCGTAAAATACGCAGGCTATTTCTGGGATTATATGATGCTGCGGCTGGACAGCAGACTGCTCAAAACGAAGGATTTAGTTATAAACGACGCCTTTCGTCTTAATCACGGCTATCTTGACGAGGAGATGATGACAGCCTGTCTGCTTGCGGCTTTATTGTTTGCTTTTCTTTGTGCAGTAGTCTTTACCGCCGCCTTTCGTACAAGAATTAAGCCCTTTTACCCTGTGCTTCTTATAGGACTTATATCCGTTCCTGCCTTTGCTGCGGAAATTGCAGGCTTTCATAATTCTGTTGTGCCTATTGCGGCTTCCTTCGGGGAGCTTCTTGCTATAGGCTCAAGCTACCGCCTTGACAGCAATATGGTTTTCGGAAATCCTATTGCAGCAAGGGTTGCGGTGCATCGGGGCGAGGTACAGTATAAGAAGCGCACAAGGTTTTACCTTTTTGGCAGGAAGCTTAAAGAGGACGCTTCAAGGTATATGAAGTACACCGCAAACGGCTTTGCGGCATTTCTCCTGTGTGCTGCTGTCTTTGCCTGCGCGGCAGCCGCCATTCCGGAGGGGCAGGGGCTTAACGCACAAATGCTCATAGAAAAGGTTACGGATATGAGTATCGAGGTTGCGGACAGGATAGGAAACATTATCGGGAAAAGCTTCGGTAATGCAGACGAAAAGGACTATTTCAGCAATAACAGCGCAATCGGAAGAAAGGACGAAATCGGACTTTCCGCCCCCTCGGAAAGCAATCTTCCCGTGCTTGACGTGGTGCTTGAGAGAAACGACGTTCCGGTTTACCTCAGAGGGGATATAGGCGTCGACTTTAACGGTAAGGGCTGGTCGGTCATAAGCGAGGTTTACGGAAATTACGTTGCTCCCGGCGGAGAAAGCTACGAAAAGCTTCTTTCCGACTATTACCCCGAAGCGGAGTATCAGGTGTTCCGCCAGATTTTATCAAGATACGGCTATAACCCCGACCAGGTTATGCCTTTACAGAAGGTTTCGGTTACCTACCGCAGAAATTCAAGGGTTATTTTCCAGCCCCTTGCAACCTACGAGCTTAATTACAGGGACAGCGGCTACTATGACAGCTACGGCGACTATATCCTGCGGCTTAAGCCAAGCTCGGGGTATATAAAGACCTACGAATGTCTTTCCCTTACGCCCAATATAACAAATCCCGCCGCCGTTACTTCAGCCGAGGGCTGGAGCGGACAGCTGATAACTCCTCCCGAGGGTGCTTCCGCAGAGCGGTACAACGAGTATATGGAGACTTACCGCGGCTTTGTAAATACCGCCTATACTAAGACCGACGACAGGGTAAAGGATTTTGTAAGCATGCTTTATACAAAGGGCGTGCTGAAATACAATATGGACAAATACAACGCCGCAGAAGCAATCTGCGAGTATTTCAAGAACAACTTTACCTACTCCCTGACTGTTGACAACGGAGAGGATTCCCTTTCGGGCTTCCTTTACGAAACAAGGGAGGGACACTGCGCCCTGTTCGCTTCGGCTATGACCCTTGCCCTGAGAGAAATAGGAATACCGGCAAGGTACGTTACCGGGTATGTTGCCTACGGCGAGGGAGAACCGGTTGAGGGCGGCTACAGCTATACCCTGCGGGAAAGGGATCTGCATGCATGGGTTGAGGTTTATTTTGAAAATGCAGGCTGGCTGCCCTTCGACCCTACTGCGGCTGTTCCCGGCTTCGGCGCGGAGCTGACGGAGCAAGAACCGGCAGCCACTACCACTATATCCGAAAACACAACGGCTCTGCCCGAAAATACAACTGCCGGCAGCGCAGCAAATCCTGCACAAACAGAAACAGCAGAAACAACCGAAACAGCAGAAGCAGCCGAAAGCACTCTTACCCCGCCTGAAAGCACAGCTGCAGCCGAAAGAGTTCCCGTGGAAACCGAAAACAGGCTGCTGAAATACCTGCCGGTTATGGTTATTGCTCTTATTATCGCTTTTGTAATTATTCTGATAGTAATGTTCGTGCGCTCGGTGTTCAAGGCTGAAAAACGGGTGTTTACTGCCTTTAGAAAAAGACCTCCTTCGGAGGCAGTATGCCTTATGTATCGTTTTCTGATTGAGCTGTATACCCTGGAGGGACTCCAGCCCGAGAGCGAGCAGTTCTACGAGTACGCACAGCGCATTGACCGACACATCATAATGAAGGGGCTTAATCTGTTCCTTATGGACGTTATGCCGATTTTTGAGAAGTGCGAGTTCGGAACTCCCGAGATTTCACCTGCCGAGGAGGAGGAGAGAAGAGCGGTTTACCGCCTTGTTACTGCGGTTTATGGGCGAATTGTGGGAAGATATAACCCGATTAAGCGGTTTTTTGTTAAAATTTCCTTATTTTTGCACTGAAAAGTGTTGCAAAATCAATCGGGATTTGCTATAATTAGTAAAAGATATAAGCGGTTTTCCGCAATAAGTATTTTTGGAGGAATATGCTGAAATGAATTTAATTACACGTTCTGACTTTGACGGACTTGCCTGCGGCGCTCTCTTGCTTGAAGCGGGCATTATAGATTCCTATACCTTTAAGCACCCCAAGGATATTCAGGACGGTTTAGTGCCTGTTACGGAAAACGACGTTTTAGCAAACGTTCCCTTTGTTGAGGGCTGCGGTCTCTGGTTCGACCACCACTCCAGCGAGTACGAGAGAGTTCAGCTTGAGGGCAAATACAAGGGCGAAAGCAGAATTACGCCCAGCTGCGCCAGAATTATATACGAATACTACGGCGGAAAGGAGCGCTTCCCCCAGTTCGACGACCTTATGGAGGCAGTTGACAAGGTGGACAGCGGAAACCTTACCGTTGACGAGATTTTAAACCCTAAGGGCTGGATTTTAGTAGGCTTTCTTATGGACCCGAGAACGGGTCTCGGACGTTTTCGCAACTTCACCATAAGCAACTATCAGCTTATGGAAAAGCTGCTTGTTTGCTGCCGCACAATGAGCACTCAGGAAATTCTTGATATGCCCGACATCAAGGAGCGTATCGAGGTTTACAACGAGCAGAGCGAGCTTTTCAAGAAGATGGTGCATGAGCATACGGTTATAAAGCGCGACGTTATCATAACCGACCTTCGGGGCGTTGACCCGATTTATACAGGCAACCGCTTTATGATTTACAGCCTTTACCCCGAGCAGAACATATCCGCATGGATAGTATCGGGCAAGGGCGGAATGGGCTGCTCTGCGGCGGTAGGCTACTCTATTATCAACAAGACCAGTAATGTTGACGTAGGAAAGCTTATGCTTAAATACGGCGGCGGCGGACACAGAAAGGTTGGTACCTGCCAGTTCAGCGATGCTGAAATCGAGGAAAAGCTGCCTAAGATGCTTGATGAGCTTGTAAATTATGATAAGTATTATAACGTTTAATACATAAGGCTGTCGATAAACCACCATCTGCGTCGTCAGCCGACGAGCGGCAGGCACAAAGCCTAGCCGCACATCGGCTTCCTAGCATCTGGCGGCTTCTCGCCACCCTAAAAAACATACTGATGCTGCCGCAGATTATAGCGGCAGCATTTCCATATAGAAAGGACTTATTTATGAAAGCTGCCGAATTTGCCGCAAAGCTTTGCGATAATATATCAAATGTCATAAAGGGAAAGAGAGCGGAAACCGAAATAATCGCCGCAGCAATGCTTGCGGGAGGACACGTTCTCCTTGAAGACGTTCCCGGAACGGGCAAGACTATGTTAGCAAGGGCGGCGGCTAAATCCCTGGGGCTTTCCTTCGGAAGAATACAGCTTACTCCAGACCTGCTGCCCTCGGACATTACGGGAATTAACTTCTTCAATATGAAAACCCAGGAGTTTGTTTTCAGAAAGGGCGCTGTTTTTACGAATATCCTGCTTGCTGACGAGATAAACCGAGCAACGCCCCGCACCCAGTCAGCTCTTCTTGAATGTATGGAGGAAAAGCAGACCACCGTTGACGGGGAAACCTACAAAATGGCTTTGCCCTTTTTTGTAATTGCAACCCAGAACCCTGTTGAAACTGCTGGTACTTATCCGCTTCCCGAGGCCCAGCTTGACCGCTTCCTTGTACGGCTTTCCCTGGGTTACTGCGACAGGGAGAACGAGCTTCTGATGCTGGCGGCTGTTGGAGAAAGGCACCCTATTGAGGATATAGAGCCTGTTTTAACGGCGGAGGATTTCGCTTCCGCTTCCCACGAGGCGCTTAATACTGCTCTTAATTCCGTTTGTGCAGGATATATCTGCGATATAGGGGCTGCAACAAGAAAACACGAGAAAATAAAGTTAGGACTAAGCCCCAGAGGACTTATTGCCCTTAAAAAGACGGCGCAGGCTTACGCGGCGGTTAAGGGCAGCGGCTTTGTAACTCCCGACCATATCAAGGCGGTTGCGCCCTACGTTATTCCCCACAGGCTTATATGCAGGGAGTATGCTGTAAGCAGCACGGGAAGAACAGCGGAGATTGCGGTAAGGGAAATCCTTGACAGCGTAAGCGTACCTACGGAAGAAATAGGCTGAGATGGAGATAATTGCCGTACTAATAATTATCGCTCTGCTTGTTGTCATAGAGCAGATAATTTTCAGAAAATACGCCCTTAAAGGGGTTTCATACACGGTAAAATTCAGCTGTAAGGAGGCTTTCGAGGGAGATACCTTTGAAATTGTTGAGGAAATCGTAAACGATAAGGGGCTTCCCGTGCCATGGATAAAAACCGAGATTTCCACAAGCCGCTGGCTTATGTTTACCGGCTCATCGGCGGCGAGAGGCTCTGACGCAAGGTTCGTTCCAAGCGTCTTTTCAATGCGCCCCAGAAGCAAATGCACCCGTACAAGGAAGGTTACTGCCCTAAAAAGAGGAAGCTTTTGCCTTGACAACATAACGCTGGTTGCCTGCGACCTGCTGGGAACGGTTTCGGTGTCTGCGGCAGTGCATATTGAGGCAAAGGTGCGTATTCTGCCTGCACCCTACGAGCTTGCGGAAGGGGACTTGTCGGAAGCGGAGCTTTACGGGGAAATCCTTGCAAGGCGCTTTATTTGCGACGACCCCTTTTACGTTTCGGGTGCAAGAGAATATACCGGCAGAGAGCCGATGAACAGGCTTCACTGGCAGGGAACGGCAAGAACAGGCAGGATTATGGCACGCAGCTGTGACTTCACAACCACACGGCGGGGGCTAATTCTTCTTAATATGCAGAGAGCTTCCGGCGGCGAGCCAAGACCCATTATCACGGGCGACCTTGAAACCTATATAAAGGCGGCGGCGTTTCTGATTGATATGCTTGCAGGACAGCGGGTAAGCGCTGATTTTGCCACAAACGGCTCTGTAAGCGGCGGGCTTTATGCAGAGGGCGGAACCGGCAGAGAAAGCTATATCGGGCTTTTGCGGGAGCTTTCAGGGCTTATGGAGTATTGCGATACCGGCTTTTCGGAGTTCGCAG
>JBJERK010000299.1:0-2244 GCA_051882255.1 Ruminiclostridium sp. | reverse complement strand
ACAGGCGATGAATTGAATGTGAAAAGAACAGAAGAATGAAAGAAAAAATACAATACCCCTTTACAGCAATTGTAGGGCAGGAGAAGATGAAAACAGCCCTTATTCTTAATATTATAAATCCGGCGCTTGGAGGAGTTCTTATACGAGGAGAAAAGGGTACGGCTAAATCTACTGCAGTAAGGGCTCTTGCCCAGCTAATGCCCCTAAGAAAAGAGGTTGCAGGCTGTAAATTCGGCTGCGACCCCGATGGGGCAGAGTTTTGTCCCGAGTGTGAACGAAAGCACCTTTCCGGCGAGGATATGGCTTATAAAGAGCTTCCTATGAGAGTAGTGGATTTACCTGTAAGCGCAACCGAGGACAGGGTTGTAGGAACGCTTGATATAGAGTATGCAATTCAGTACGGAGAGAAAAAGTTTGAATGCGGGATACTTGCGGAGGCTAACAGAAATATACTTTATGTGGACGAGATAAATCTGCTGGACGACCATATTGTAGATGTTCTGCTGGATTCTGCTGCAATGGGCGTAAATACAATCGAGCGTGAGGGTATTTCATACAGTCATCCCGCACGTTTTACGCTGGTAGGCACAATGAATCCCGAGGAAGGGGATTTGCGGCCGCAGCTTCTTGACCGGTTCGGCCTGGTTGTGGACGTTGTCGGGGAAAACAGTAAGGAGCAGCGGGCAGAGGTTGTGCGAAGAAGACTTGAGTATGAGGACAATCCCGAACTGTTTGCAGAAAAATATGAGGACGAGCAGAAAAAGCTTGCCGAACAAATTGTAAAAGCGAAAGAGCTTCTGAAAAAAGTGGAATACACAAACGACATTCTTATGATGGCAGCGGCATTATCCATAAATCTTGGGGTTGACGGTCACAGAGCCGATATAACCATGATAAAAACGTCAATGACTATTGCAGCCTTTGAGGGGCGCAGGGAGGTAACACGAAACGATTTCCTGAAGGCGGCGGAATTTGTACTTCCACATCGCTTGAGAAGAAATCCTTTTGAAAACGGCGCTATGGATTTTGCTTCCATTGAAAAAATACTCGCCGAAAACAACCTATGACTAAAAAAAGATTTCTGATTGTACTTTGGCTTACAGGAAGATGCAATCTCAATTGCCGTTATTGTTATGCAAGTGAGAATTGTGCAAAAAATGATATGGCTTTTGAAACAGCAAGGCTTGTTATCGACAAGATGCGTGGTGAGCCGCTTAAAATTCAGTTTGCGGGCGGAGAACCAATGCTTAATTTCGGTCTTGCCGAAAGAGTGTGTGAGTATGTTTTGGCAGAAGGAATTGACGCTGTTTTTCAGATGCAGACAAACGGAATACTGATTGATAAGCCGTCGGCGAAAAGGATTAAAAGGCTGAATATTTCTGTCGGAGTAAGCCTTGACGGAGTTCCCGAGATTAACGAGCTGACAAGAGGCAAAAGCGGCGCCGCAATAGACGGAATACGCTGTCTTGCGGAGGAAAATATCATAATCGGCATTAATTCCGTTGTTACAAGCAAAAATGTGAACAGACTCTATGAACTTGCTGACCTTGCTTTGTATCTCGGAAACGTAGGCGGAATTGGTCTGGATTTATTAAGAAAGGCAGGTAATGCCCTTAATAATTACAACGGGCTTCGCCCCGACCCGGAACAGATAAGAAATGCTTTGATAAAGCTTGCCGAGCGTGCGGCATACATATACGATATTTCGGGAAAGAAAATTGAAATCCGTGAAATTGAAAAGGCAGGAAGATTATTAAGAACGGCGGAAAACAAATACGGATATTGCTACGCCTCCTGCGGCAGGTCGCTTGTTGTTCTTCCCGATGGCAGTCTGTACCCCTGCGGTTCTCTTCTGAACAAGAAATACTGTATGGGCAGCGCAGCAGCTTTTGAGGCAAAAGCGATTACGCCTGTAAAATGCGGAAAGACGGACAAATGCAGCGATTGCCGCTTTGAAAAATTCTGTACAGGCGGCTGTCCTTCAAGAAGAATAAGAAATGAGGACGAATTGGATTGCGTGCTTATGAAAACAGCCTTTGAACTTGCGGAAAGGAATTATTGTGCTGACCTCAATTAATATTACAACCTCATCGCAGGATATGGACAGATTTGAAAACGCCGCCCATTTGCGCAGCTTCTATAAAAGCAAGGGCATTGACGGGATTGAGCTTATGCCCGTGGGAAATACTCTTATTCCTGAAAAAATCACTAAAGAGGATATAAACGGCATTCACCTCAGCTTAG
>JBJERK010000298.1:0-2257 GCA_051882255.1 Ruminiclostridium sp. | reverse complement strand
ACCCCTACATAACCGTCACTATAATAGGCGATAATACTCTTGTACTCCCCGCTGTCAAGGTCCTGCCCCTTAAGAGTAATACCCGAAAGGTTCATAAGCTCAGCCGCCTTTACCTCCTTTATATCGCAGCGCAGGATATTTACCCCGCCGCAGACCACGGTAAGCTCCCTGTCGCTTACGTTTATAGCTCCCGCTTCACCAAGCCTTATCTCCGAGTAGGTTTCCGTGTCTCTCCCGGTAACATATTTAAGAGGGCGCTTATCCAGAAGCTTCAGCTGCTTAACGTTCATTCCCCCGCTTTTGTTCCTGCCAAAAAGCAAAAACAGCACCTCCCCGCACTAAAATCTGCAAAAATATTGTAATATATTATATCACTCAGGGCGCTTTACGTCAAGCTTTTGTGCATACATACAATTGACAGAAAAGCCGATAAAGTGTAAAATTATTAATGTGTGTATTATGCCGAGAAAGGAACATTACGAATGAAAAAGAAAACTAATCTTTGTATGGGCTGTATGTCCGTAAAGGACTATGACGGTCCCTGCCATAAGTGCGGATACGACGAAAGCAGGAGCTATAACTCTTCATATCTTGCTCCCACTACCTTTCTTGCTGACAGATATATCATAGGAAAAACCCTTTCCGTAAACGGCGAGGGTGCGGACTATATCGCCTTTGATACCGCAGAGGAAAAGCGGGTCGTTATACGGGAATTTATGCCCGACGAGCTTTGCGAAAGGAAGGAGGACGGGGAGGAAATCGCCGTAAAGGAGGACTGCCTGCCCCTCTACAAGTCCTATCTCTCCGAATTTGCAGACCTTTATAAAACCCTTATGAACAGCATTGAGGACTGCTGTATCCGTAAGATTTACGGCATTTTTGCAGCAAACAACACGGGCTACGCAGTTATGGAATATATTGAGGGCATGACCCTTTCCGACTACTTAGCTGAAAACGGCGGAAAAATGAGCTGGGGCGAAGCAAAAAGCTTCTTCCCGCCCCTGTTTACCGCCCTTGGTATGCTCCATTCAAAGGGTATCGTCCACAGGGGACTCAGCACCGACACTATTTTTGTCGAAAAAAGCGGAAAGCCAGCCCTTGCGGGAGTTGGTATCTCGGCGCTGAGAACTGCTGATTCAAGAATAAACTGCGAAATGTTCACAGGGTACGCCGCTTGTGAACAGTACGCCCTTTCCGAGCGGCAGGGAGGCTGGACGGACGTTTACGGAATATGCGCCGTACTTTACCGTGTTCTTACAGGAAAGTGCCCCCCCGAAGCAAGGGAAAGAGAGCAGGAGGATACTATTATAGAGCCCTCGCTTTTAAATAAAGACATTCCTCAGAGCGTTTCCACCGCCATTATGAACGGACTTAAGGTAAGCCAGTCGGAAAGAACTCACTCAATAGAAAAGCTTGTTGAGCAGCTTTACGCAGAGCCTGCCAAGGAGGATATGGGCGGACCGGTTCGTCCTCCCGTTTCCGAGGGAATTATACGGGAGTCCCATGAGCGCCGTGAGCCTCCACGCAGACGTCCGCCCCAGAAGAAGAAATCCTCGAAAAAGGCGCAGGAAAAGAAATCCTCGGGTATCGGTACGGTTATAGGCTTTATAGTGTTCTTTGCTCTTGTTACCGCATTTGTTATCGCAATAATCTACTTCTCAAAGCAAACCGAGAACCTTAACAGCCCCGCTGTTACAACTACGGAAGCGCCGGTTACAACTACTGCCGCAACAACGGCAAGAGAAACCACCATTCCCGCTGAAACTACTGCTCCCCCTGTTACCGAGGACGCAAAGGAACGGCTGCTTATGCCGGATTTCTACAACAGATTCTACAACAGCACCCTTGAAGCCCGCTATTCTATGCTTAAATTCAACCCCGAATACGAATACAACGACGACGTTGCCAAGGATATTATCTTTGACCAGGATATTGAAGCGGGAATTGAGGTTACAGCAGGCACCGAAGTAACCGTAAAGATAAGCAAGGGTCCCGAGAATGCAATACTGCCCGACTATATAGGAAAGAAAATTTCCGATTATAAGAAGGAGCTTGACGAGCTTGGAATAAAGTACGAGACCGAGCCGGAGGAGACGAGCGAATTTAAAAAGAATTACGTTGTAAGGTGCAGTAAGGAAATCGGTGAGAAGGTTAATATCGCCGAGGAGGAGGTTATAACCGTTTATTACGCTGTAACCCCCGAAAAGACCGAGCCGCCGGAGGACTTATTTGACCCGGACGAGGACGAAATTGAAGA
>JBJERK010000297.1:0-8885 GCA_051882255.1 Ruminiclostridium sp. | reverse complement strand
GTATGCGCCGTGGTGAAATGCTTGGTTTGGAGTGGAAAGACATTGATTTTGAAACGGGAGTAGTGCATATTCAGCGCACCTCTAACTACACGAAAGCAAAGGGCATTTACACCGACACCACAAAAACGGAAAACTCGGTGCGTTTCATCAAGCTGCCACCCGAAGTGCTTGCAATTCTTGAGCAGTTCAGAGCCGAGCAGGAGAGCGAAAAACAGCGGCTCGGCGATAAATGGGTAGAGAACGACCGCTTGTTCACGAAATGGAACGGGATGCTGATGAACCCGCAAACTCCATACGGCTGGCTGAAAGAGTTTTGTGAGGAACACAATTTCCCATTTTATGGTATCCACACTTTTCGTCATCTGCACGCCAGTTTACTGATAGGCGCTGGCATTGACCCGACAACCGTTTCGGGTATCCTCGGACATTCGCAGGTAAGCACAAGCCTGAACATCTACGGTCATATGTTCCGAGAAAACCAAGTCAAGGCTTGCAACGCTGTTGCGGAGGCACTCAACTTTACCAAAAGAGGGGCTTGAGAGAAATAAGACCCAAATAAGACCCATCGGCGGTTTTAGGACAAAAAGAAAAGCCCACAAAAGGCTTTGTTAAGCCAAATGTGAGCTGTGCTTATGGTGACCCGTACGGGAATTGAAAATCGACTTTGAGTTCTGGCAACTTTTCATAAAGTTCAAGAAACCGCATAACAAAGCCGTTTGTAGGGGGCGGCAATTTTGAACTTTTGTGTTCTTTTTAGTGCTTTTTTGTACCTTTAGCGGACAAATAGCGGACAAAATATGATGTACTCCTGCAGATAAAACCGGCTGGACTCTTTTAAGCTCAACCGGTTAATTCTATTTGATATATATTAATCGATGATTATCAGATAACATTATACTCCTTCAGAAGCTTCTCTATATCCGTACCCTCAATTTTCTTCAGTACCGCTTTAAAAGCCATTTTTTCAGCCAATGGGATATTCATATCGGTTATCTTTTTGCCGTCGCGAAGCTGAACTGTAGCGTTAAGCAGGTCGCGGATATCATATACGCTACCCCATACTTCGGGAACGCCGCGGTCAATATCCAGCAGAGTATATACTGCCTCCATACCTGTCCGCATAGAATATTCAGTGGTGAAAATTGTGTCGCGCTTTGTTTCGGCGAACTGACCGAGAAACGCAAAGTTTACCGCGCCATTTGGCACAACGTCGGGACGGTCGCCTGCGGTACGGGGCATAAAGAATGCTGTAATATACGGCATCATGCAGGGCACAGTATTGGCACTGTGTTCGGCGAGCTCCTCTATCTCATTTTCGGGCACGCCGATATGATACAGCCACTCCATGCATATCTCCTTGCCTGTACATTCGCGCATCGGCTTCTTCACAAAGTTTCCGGGTTTGTCGCTGAAAAGCCCGTATATCCAGCCAACCAGCTGTCCCTTGGGCTGCGTACGGAACTGGGGCTGACGGTTAAATGTCCAGCTGAGAAGCCAGTTGGAATCCTTTACAGTAACAATACCACCTGTTACAACCTTGCCTGAGAAGGGGTCACGCTTGCATATATTCTTGATATACGGCACAATCTTATCATCCAGCGTTGTAACGGTAGCGCTCATCCAGTTGGTTTCTTCGGGAGAGGAACAGAATTTATCGGGATGTCCGAAGGAGGGATCCTGCTCAGCTATTTTGCGCCACATATCCCAGCCGCCGCCGGGCTTTATTTCGGTGTTGAAATAAGCGGGAGTATTCTGTGAGCCGAGGCAGGAATTTTCAACGCAACCGCCATTTGTAATAAATACAAGGTCGTTTTCCGTAAGGTCTATGGAATCTTCCTGACCCTTGTGGAGCAGTATTATCTTTTTCGCCTGCTTTTTCTCAGGGGTAATGTCAAACTCAACATTCACTACCTTGGTGTTATAATGGAACTGAACCCCGAAGCTTTCCAGATATTTTATCATCGGAAGTATCATTGATTCATACTGGTTGTACCGCGTAAATCTCAGAGCCTTGAAATCAGGCAGACCGCCTACATGATGAATATATCTCTTGATATACAGCTTCATTTCAAGCGCACTGTGCCAGTTTTCAAAGGCAAACATTGTGCGCCAGTAAAGCCAGAAATTCGAGTTCAGCACTTCATCGTCAAAGAAATCCGTAATACGCTTATCGTAAAGCTGCTCATCGGGAGTAAAGAACAGCTTCATTATCTCCATAGCGCCCTTGTCAGAAAGACCGAATTTTCCGTCGGTGTGAGCGTCCTCGCCGCAGTTTTCGGTTGCGCGCATAAGAGAGTAGTTGGGGTCGTGCTTATTAAGCCAGTAGTATTCGTCCAGCACGCTTACACCCTCTGTTTCGATTGACGGAATAGAACGGAACAAATCCCACATAACCTCAAAATGGTTATCCATTTCCCGACCTCCGCGCATCACATAACCTATTCCGGGATACTCATATCCGTCGCAGGCGCCGCCGGGAAGATGATCCTTCTCAAAAATATGGACTCTTTCGCCCTTCATCTGACCGTCCCTTACAAGATAACACGCAGCAGTAAGAGCCGCTAGTCCCGTGCCAACGATGTACGCCGATTTTCTGTCAACACCCTCGGGCTTCTCGGGTCTTGCAAAGGCTTCGTAATTGCCGCTTGAATAATACATAGCAGTAACCTCCTGAAATTATTGAATTAACCCTGTACAAGGTTTGCTTTGGTTTACAGCTATATTATATAATGCAAAAACACAGTTTACAATAAATAAAACCGCCCCTATGATAAAAGCTTTATCACGGGGGCAAAGCTGCATATTTTTTTATCATTCGGAGCAGTTTGATGTAACGTGTCTGTCGGAGCGACAGTTTTCCAGCGCTCGGGTAATATCGCCGTGAATAAGACTGCTTATCCTGTCAACTATCTCCTTTGGATCTGTCTTCATATCATTTTTTATCCATTCCAGCATTATTCCGACAAATGCAAACTTGTAAAAATCAGCGATAAATTTCTTATCATCATCGCTGACAGTAATATCCGCAGAGCGCTCGTTTACAACGCCTATCAGCAAATCGTAAGTAACCTTATACAGGTAAAGTTCTACCTGCTCGCGGCTTACGGAACGGTAAACATTCATAATAAAAGGCTTGTTTTCCAGCACTGCATTAAATATATTCAGAAATCCCTGCTGCCATGTGTCGTAGGTTTTCTTTCCCTCCAAAGCCTTGGCAGCTTCCTCCTCACAGGTCCATTCCACAAGGTCATAAATATCCTTGAAATGATAATAAAAGGTCATGCGGTTAATTCCGCAGTCCTCTGCAATATCGTTTATTGTAATTTTATTCAACGGCTTTTTTAACAGCATATTTTTCAGCGAAGCCGCAAGCGCACGTTTTGTTATCTGTGACATTTCCGCCTCCAAAATAGTGATTTATAAATATTTTATCATATCGGAAGTATTTTTGCAACAAGAAATTATGTAAACGCTGTTGAATTTTATCTCATAATATGGTACAATGATAGAAATTCCATGAAGGAGGAATTTTCTTGCCGAATTTTACCCGTGACGCTATAATAAAATCCTTTCTTAATCTGCTTAATGATAAACCTGTAAGCAAAATAACCGTAAAGGATATTGTAGAGGACTGCGGAATTAACCGCAACTCATTCTATTATCATTTTCAGGATCTGCCTGCGCTTATAGAGGCTTTTCTTCAGGACGAGGCGGACAGAATCATAAATGAAAACGCAAGTCTTGAATCCTTTGAGGACTGCCTTATGGCGGCGCTCAGCCTTGCTATAAACAATAAAAATGCAGTTATGCATCTTTATCAGGCTGACCACAGTCTTTACGGACGTTATCTCGACCGTATCGCCGAATATACCGTTGATAAATACATAAGCACTGCTACAAAGGGCATTGATATTCACGAGGAGGACAGAAAGATTATCGTGCATTATTACAAGTGCCTTTTGGCGGGAATGGTTCTTGACTGGATGAACAGCGGTATGCAGTACGATATACGAAGCCGCGTTTCAAGAGCCTGCGAGCTTTTTGAGGGCAGTATGCCAAATGCGGTAAAGCGGGCTGCGGAGCAGAAAATCAGACAAAAGCAGTAAAATGCCCAAAATTTATACAGTTTTATCCCTGTGACTGAAATCTGGTCACGGGGATTTTTTTGTCTGTTTATCTTTATCCGCAGTTGTGATAAACTACGGATATGGAAAGAGAAGAAAGGAGTGAAAAAATGAAAAAGGATAATTCGGTGCTTACCGTAAAAATCGGCTATATAGCTGTTTCAGCGCTTACAATTCTGCTTGGAATATTCCTTATCCTGTGCCCTGGAATATCTCTGAGCCTTATCTGCCGTATTCTGGGTGCAGTAATGGCAGCCTGCGGAGGGATAAAGCTTGCGGGGTATTTTTCTAAGGATTTGTACCGCCTTGCCTTTGAGCATGATTTGGTTTTCGGAACTCTTCTTTGCGTTATCGGAGCGGCGGTGCTTATCCGTCCTGCGGAAATAATTTCCTCAATACACGCCGCATCAGGAATACTTATACTCGCAGACGGCTTTTACAAGATAAGAACCGCAGTTGAAGCAAAGCACTTCGGACTTGGAAAATGGCAGTTGATTACCGTTTTTGCTGTCCTTACACTTGTGGCGGGAATACTGCTTCTGCTCCGACCGTTTGAAGCGGCGCAGACCATGGCGGTAATATTCGGAGCGGCGATAATAGCCGACGGAATACTTAATTTATGCGTGGCAATATGCGCGATAAAGGTTACAGATAAACAATTTATCGATGCTGAGTGATTATTTTAAGAAAGGAACGATTGGAATGAAATTTTCAAATGCCGTAGTAAAGCGGCGGATACTTATTCTGATACTTGCAGCGGTGCTTATGATACCGTCGGTATTCGGAATGGCGGCAACAAGAATTAATTACGATATGCTGAATTACCTGCCCGAGGATATGGAAACCGTAAAGGGTCAGAATATTCTTACGGAGGAATTCGGAAAGGGTGCTTTTTCCTTTATCGTGGCTGAAAATATGTCGGATAAGGACATAAGCGCCCTGCGGGAAAAAATAGCTGCGGTTGAGCATGTGGATTCGGTTCTCTGGTACGACAGCTTAATGGATATTTCCGTGCCGAAGGAGCTTTTACCCCAAAAAATATACTCCGCCTTCAACACGGAAAACGCAACAATGCTGGCGGTATTTTTCGACACCTCAACCTCCTCAGATGAAACAATAGAAGCAATTCACGAAATACGGGACATTACCGGAAAACAATGCTTTGTATCGGGTATGTCGGCGCTGGTAACCGACCTTAAGGACCTTTGCGAGCAGGAAGAGCCTATATACGTTCTAATCGCAGTACTGCTTGCCTGCGCAGCTATGATGCTATTTCTTGATAACTGGCTTGTGCCCTTTGTATTTCTGCTGAGTATCGGGGTATCAATCCTGTTCAATATGGGCACGAACTTCTTCCTAGGAGAGATTTCCTATATTACAAAGGCGCTCTCTGCGGTTTTACAGCTTGCAGTTACCATGGACTACTCAATTTTCCTCTGGCACAGCTACAACGAGTGCAAGCAGAAAGCTCCCGATAATAACAGCGCTATGGCTGAAGCGATTTCAAATACTCTCACCTCCGTAACCGGCAGCTCGGTTACAACAATTGCAGGCTTTATCGCCCTTTGCTTTATGAGCTTTACTCTCGGCAGGGATTTGGGAATTGTTATGGCTAAGGGCGTACTGCTTGGCGTTATAGGCTGTGTAACAGTCCTGCCCTCTCTTATACTGGTTCTTGATAAGCCCCTTAATAAGCTTCATCACAAGCCTCTTATCCCTGATATGAAGAAACTTTCTGCGGGGGTAGTTAAAATATTCCCCGTTTTTATTGCAGTATTCGTAATCGCCGCAGTGCCTGCATTTATAGGCTACAAGGAAACAAACAGCGAGGTTTACTACGACCTTGGGGAATGTCTTCCGGATACGATTGAATATGTAACGGCAAACGAAAAGCTTCAGGGCAATTTCGATATTGCTTCAACCCACATGGCGCTTGTCAGCTCCGGGCTTTCCTCAAAGGACACAAAGCAGATGATTTCAGAAATTGAAAGCACAGAGGGCGTTAAATATGCTCTTGGACTTGAATCGGTAGTTGGCTCGCGCATACCCTGGGAATTTATTCCCGATGAAATAAAGGGCACTCTCCAAAGCGGAAATTATAAGCTTCTGCTGATAAATTCGGAGTATAAGCCCGCCAGCGACGAGGTGAACAATCAGATTGATGAGCTTACAGGCATACTGAAAAAATACGACGGAAGCTCAATGCTTATCGGCGAGGCTTCCTGCACAAAGGATATGATTGAAACCACCGACAGGGATTTCAGAATTGTAAATGCAATATCTATTGCCGCAATATTCGTTATAATCGCACTGGTAGAAAAGAGTATTACTCTGCCGATAATCCTTGTTGCGCTTATCGAGCTTTCGATTTTCATAAATCTCGGTCTTCCTCATTATCTCGGTCAGTCCCTCCCATTTATTGCGCCTATATGCATAAGCACAATTCAGCTTGGCGCAACTGTTGACTACGCAATACTTATGACAACCCGCTACAAAACCGAGCGCAGCAGCGGAAAGGATAAGCGGGAAGCTGTAATTACGGCTCTTTCAGCCTCCATACCCTCTGTTATAGTCAGCGCTATGGGTCTTTTTGCCGCAACCTTCGGTGTTGCGCTTTACTCCGATATTGACATCATAAGCTCAATGTGTATGCTTATGGCAAGAGGCGCAGTTATCAGTATGGTATGCGTTATATTCATTCTTCCTGCTCTGTTTATGCTTTGCGACAAGCTTATCGGAGCTACAACCATAGGATTTAAAAATAAGAATAACAAGAAAAACAAACACAATAATGCAGACGGAGGTATTTTAGTATGAAATCAAGAAAAATATGTGCCGCAGCTTTAACTGTAATTCTTGCGGCAGGAATTTGTACAGGCGCAATATATGCGGCTGAAAACAAAAGCGATGAAGCAGCAAAGACAGCTGTTGGCACAGCTGCAAAAAATGATAATGAGGCTGCCGTCGTAGAAAAGGAAGAAACGGTTTATATTATTGCAGGAGCAGACGGTTCGCAGGACAGGATTATCGTAAGCGACCACCTTAAAAACCCGGATGGAAGCCCTGCAATTTCCGATATTACAACTTTGTCGGATATTGAAAACGTAAAGGGCTACGAGAAATTTTCCCGTGACGGAGATAATATAATATGGGCTGCCGGAGGTAAGGATATATATTATCAGGGCGTAAGCGCCGAGGCTGCACCTATCGAAACAAAAATTACATATACTCTTGACGGCAGAGAAATTTCCCCCGCAGAGCTTGCGGGAAAAAGCGGCAGGGTTAAAATAAGAGTTGATTATAAAAACACCCTTACTGTTCCCGCAGAAATTAACGGAGCTGCGGAACAGATATGCGTACCTTTTGCGGTAATTACCGCCACGGTTGTTGACAACGATATTTTCCGCAATATTGAAGTTTCAAGCGGTAAAGTGATTGACGACGGCGACAGAACGATTATTGCCGCACTTTCCTTCCCGTCCTTACAGGACAGCCTTGCAATAGACAGAGAAAAGCTTGATATTCCTGATTATCTTGAAATTACAGCGGACGTTACTGATTTTGAGTTCAGCGGATTTTATGCGGCGGCCGAAAGCAGCGTTTTTGCCGATATAAATCTTGATGGAGAAAATACTCTTGATGACCTTAAAAACGCCGCCGGAGAAATGAATTCCGCTATGGAACAGCTTATCAGCGGTTCTTCTCAGCTTTACAACGGGCTTTCGGAGCTTAACAGCAAAACAGGTGAGTTTGTTGACGGAATTTCCGCATTAAGCGACGGTACGGCTCAGCTTTCTAACGGAGCGGCGGCTATTGACGAGGGCGCAGCAGGATTATACGACGGTATTGCACAACTCAACGCAGGCAGCGGTCAGCTTTCCGCAGGACTTTCCGAGCTTGAGAGTAACAGCGCTGCACTTAACGAGGGTGCGGACAAGATATTTGCTTCTCTTCTATCACAGGCAGGAGGTCAGCTTAAGTCACAGGGGCTTGAGCTGCCCGAACTTACAGCAGAGAATTATGCAGCGGTGCTTGACGGCGCAATCGCACAGGTTGAACAGCTTATGGGCAAGGAGGCTGCCGCAGGAATTTCGACTGTAAAAGCCCAGCTTGATGAAGTAAAAGTCTTCTGTGATGGTCTGAAGGCTTATACAGCGGGAGTAACTGCGTCCTGTGCAGGAGCACAAAATATTTACAGCGGAACAACACAGCTTACACAAGGAGCAGATAAGCTGAGAGAAGGTACGGCTGAACTTAAAGAGGGAACGGTTTCTCTTTCAGAGGGTATTTCAGTTCTTTCGGCAGGCGGAACAAAAATGACAGACGGAATATCAGATTTAGCAGAAGGGGCAGGTTCGCTTAACGATGGACTTATCAGATTCAACAATGAAGCTGTGCAGAAACTCGTTGAAGCAGCAAACGGTGATTTTGCAGGACTCGCCCAGCGACTTAATGCTATGTCTGACGCTGCAGGAAGCTATCGCAGCTTTTCAGGAATTTCTGACAATACAAGCGGAAACGTTAAGTTTATTTTCCGTACTTCCGAAATCACAAGTGAGGAGAAATGAACGATTGCTCACAAGACACGACATGGTATAATATAGCAATCCAATAAAAGCAATAAGGCGGTGCAATATTTTACACCGCCTTATTGCCCTGCCCTCCTGCCTCCCAAAGCATAGTCGCAGAAACAGATAAACTTACCGTGAAGCGCCTTGTATTCGGATTCAAAGGCAGTGCATTTCAATTATCCTTCCCGAT
>JBJERK010000296.1:0-2265 GCA_051882255.1 Ruminiclostridium sp. | reverse complement strand
CTTCCTTTCCGCCGCAGATTATAACCGAAAGGTCGGTCTTGACTCTGCAAGTTCCTCCCTGCTTTGAAACAATCTCAATTTTTTCAGGCTTGCCCTTGCTCCATTTCACCGAAACCTCAAAGCCGCCTCTTGCACAAAGTCCCCGGTATTCGCCGGATTTCCAAAGGTCGGTAACTGCCGCTAAAGGCTCAATATAACCCTCGTGGCTTTGTAAGAGCATTTCCGTAATTCCTGCGCTTCCGCCGAAATTTCCGTCAAGCTGGAAGGGTGGGTGAAAATCAAATAAATTCGGGAAGGTGCAGCTGTCAAGAAGTCCCCGCAAAATCTTATAAGCCCGATTTCCGTCCTTAAGCCTTGCCCAGAGGTTAAGCTTATAGGCTCTTGCCCAGCCCGTAGAATCGTCCCCTCTTTCGTTAA
The DNA here is from genome assembly GCA_051882255.1 of Ruminiclostridium sp. Taxonomy (GTDB): domain Bacteria; phylum Bacillota; class Clostridia; order Oscillospirales; family Ruminococcaceae; genus Ruminiclostridium_E. Next base: position 1,848 of record JBJERK010000296.1, on the reverse strand, counting down.
GGGTAACCTTTGCAGCCTCAATAAGCTCCTTTGTACCGCTGTTTATTGACTTACCGGGATACAGACCAAGCAGGTGTGAAACGTGGCGGTGGAAGGGCTGGATTTTCGAGGTATCAAAGCCCTCGGTATCCTCCTCGTACCATTCCTTAAGCTGTCCTCTTGCACCTATATAATAAGGCTTTAACTGCTTTTTCTGCTCAGAAATCTTTTCGCGAAGCTCCTTATCCTCACCAAGAATTTCGGAAGCTTCTATAAAATCAGCGTAGAACTGGTCGATAAGGCACTGCTCGTAGGTGTTGCCTATTGTGACAGGACCGTGCTCGGGAGAATATGTGGGGGAGGAAACAAGTCTGCCCTGCTTTTCATCGTAGATAAGCCATTGAGAGTAGAATTTTGCGGTTTCACGCATAATCGGGTAAATCCGTTCCCGCAGAAAAGTTTCATCAAGAGTAAATTCGTAGTACTCCCAGATATTCTGCATAAGCCAGGCAACCGCAGCAGTTGACCAGCCCCAGTAAAATTCCCAGCCCGGCGAGGTCCAGCCGAAGGGCGTTGACTGGGTATGTGCAATCCAGCCGTTTTCGGGGTTTTGTTCGTCTGAAACAATTCCGTAATATTCCTTTGCGGTAACTCTTCCAGCAGGACGCATTCTATCAAGAAAACGCACCAGCGGCTCAGCCATTTCAGCAAGATTTGAGTTATAAGCTCCCCAGTAGTTCATCTGGAGATTAACGTTTATATGATAGTCGCAGCACCAGGGCGGCATATTTGATTCGTTCCATACGCCCTGTAAATTTGCGGGCAGAGAACCCTCTCTTGAAGAGGAAATAAGCATATATCTGCCGAACTGGAAATAAAGAGGCTCAAGCATTGACAGCGCCTTTACAGACCCCCCCTTTTTGTACTCAGCCATAAGCTCTTCAATCGGCGGAACTTCCCCGTATTCGCCGTTGAGGGACAAAGCAGCCCTGCCAAAAAGGGCGGAATAATCTTCGTAATGCCTTTTATAGAGCGTGTCGAAGTCTTTATTTGTGAAGTCTGCAAGAATTTCGGAAACCTTTTCCTTCGGGTCAGCTCCCGTTCTGTATTCGGGGTATTGGTCGGAATAATCGGTTGCGGCGGTAAAGTAAATTGTTACATCATTACAATGCTCCGCCATTATCGCCTTATCCGAAGTTATTATTTCTCCGCCGTTGTTCACAAGAATAAATCCTGCGTTGTAGCGAAGGGAGTTATCGGTTAATGCTCCGTAATATTCAAGAGTATTGCCGTTAACGGTGATTTCTCCGCCCTCCTGAAGCTTGTCAAGGGATAATTTAAGGCATACTCTTCCCTTAGCGCTGCTGCCAAAACGCATACAGATAACCCTGTCGGGATAAGAGGCAAAGGCTTCTCTTTTGTGAACTGCTCCGTTATATATGAAGCTGCAGCTGTACAGGGATTTATCGAGGTTCAGGGAGCGTGAATAATCGGAAATTTTTGACTCGTCTATGTTTGGAAATTCAATAACAGCGTCGCATAAAAGCTGATATGCGCCAAATCCCCAGCCCTGTGTGCTGCAGGTAAGCTCAGGAAGCAGAGCTTCCGCTTCACGGCTCTTACCCTCCGCAAGCAGCTCCTGCACCTTCTTGACGGTCTTATATACGTCAGTCCTGTTTCCGCCGTTATAATCGGGTCTCAGCGGAGATGGACCGCCAGTCCAGAGAGTTTTTTCGTTCAGGACAACTCGTTCTCTCGCAATTCCTCCGAAAAATGAAGCGCCCATATAGCCGTTTCCTACGGGCAGAGAGTACTGCTCCCATAAATCCTGATTTCCCGGAGAGGTAAATTTAATTACGTTTTCGATAG
>JBJERK010000295.1:1196-2281 GCA_051882255.1 Ruminiclostridium sp. | reverse complement strand
CTACTACGAGCCCTCCCTTAAGGATAAAATCAAGGTATGCAGCGGTACTGCATATCCTGTTCTGCCTTCTAAGACCTATGCAGTCGGCAGCTTCAACTCCTTCCTTGCAGAAAACAACAACAGTATCGTAAGATATACCCGCAAGGGCGATGAGTTCGAATCGGTTAAAATAGCTTCCGGCTACTCAAGCTACACCCTCTCCGAGGATGGCTCAACTATCGTTTACCTGAAGAACGACAGGCTTTACAAAGCAAGCACCACCAACCCCGATTCCGAAGTAAAGCTTGCCTCCGACGTAAGCAAATATGCGGCAGACAGCACCTTAAAGCATATTTACTACTACAATGACGACGAAAAGGAATTCTTCTACGTTACAGGCACAGAGGACAACAACAAGAAGGTGGGCGAGGATTACCCCAATAGCCTTACAGTAACAGACAGCGGCGTATGCGTTTATATCTACGACAATAACAGCATCGGCTGCTCGGTAAGAGGAAGCAAGGAAAAGGTCAAGGGCATATCCGAGGTTTCCGGCATTTATAAGAGCGGCAATACTGTCTTCGCCAAGGACTACGACGACGGAATCTTATTCTCCTCTACCGACGGCGTAAACTTCTCCAAGCTCAAGTAACAAGTTTGCAAATGCCCCTGCGGGCATATAAAAAAATACTTTTTCAGGCTGACGGAAAGCCGCCCTGCAACTGCGGTAACAGGCGGCTTACGACAGCCTGATATTATTATATGGAGGCAGCTCTTATGTTTTGTCCTAACTGCGGTTTTGAAAACGATAATAATTTCAGATTCTGCGAACAATGCGGAGAAAGGCTTGACGAGCTGGCGGCGCAAATCGGCTTAGTGCCGAAGCCTGAGGCTTCCGTGGCTGTTTCTGCGCCGATTTCCGAGCCTGAGCCGTTTCCTGCGCCCGAGCCTGCGGCAATTCCTGCGCCCGAGCCTGCGGCAGCTTCTGCGCCTGCTCCCGTTCAGACCTTTTCTGCTCCCCAGCCGGAGGAGAACGGCGGAAATGATGAAGCAGATACTCAGGTTTATGTGGTTTCGCAGCGGGACAAGCCTGCGGTAACTCCCGC
>JBJERK010000295.1:0-1096 GCA_051882255.1 Ruminiclostridium sp. | reverse complement strand
GAAAAGAAAACCGCCCAAAAGAAAAAAGCGGCGGAATCGAAAACTCCTGCCACAAAAGAAAAAACAAAGGTCGGGGTAATACTGCTTTCGGTTTTCTTCGGGATTATTATCTTTGTTTTCGGCTTGTACGGAGCGCTGGCTCTGCCTGTTTCGGTTACCCTTGCGGACAATGAGCTTTCCTACTCCCTGCGGCAGAGCAATCCCTCGGAGGTCCTGCTTGGAAAGCTGGCGGAAAACGAGGATTTAATCGCCTTTCTTGACGAGATGGATCTTTGTACCGACAGTCTCAGCTCGGATATGAACCTTTCCGAGTTTATCGCGGCGGTTTCGGGTATCAGAGGCTTTACAGACGAGGACGTGGCGGAGATACTGGAAAAATCCGATATTATGGCGTTTGCGGCAGATATTCTGATGGGCTACGAGGACTATATCCGCACGGGAACGGACAGCCTCACCCTTAACAGAACCCAGCTGAAAAAGCTTGTAGACGCCCTCAGAGAGCCGATTTTAGAATACTCGGACTACGATATAATCGCAGACAAGCTTCTGCTTGACAGCCTTATCGACGAGAATATGAAGGAAATCAAGAAAATTCACCCTTCGGAGACCATAGGCGGCTTAAGCACCCTTACCTCGATTCTGCTTAACCCCGTGGTTATTATCGCCGTTCTTGTGTTGGCAGTCCTGCTTATCCTGTGCCTTATTGCTGTTGGGCGCAGTCCTGTTCCTGCCCTTCTTGCGGGCGGCATACCGCTTCTTATAGACGGAGGGGTTACTGCTGGGGCTTCTCTTCTTGCAGACCTTATCCTGAAGTCTGCGGGAGTTGCTCTTCGCTCACAGCGGGAGTTCATTCTCGGAGTTATCTCTCCCCTTACGGATAAGCTGCTTTTCTGCGGTCTGTTTTTTGCCGCTGTAGGTGCAGTACTTATAATCGGGGCGGTTATTGCGGGTATAATACGAAGAAGGCTGAAGGCGAAGTAAGCCTGTCCCGCAGCCTTTTACCGGACGCTTTAACGGGCGTCCGGCTCTTTTTTGCCCCGAAATACGCAGATTTTGCATAAATTTGTCAGAAATTGCAAACTGTATTGAATTATGT
>JBJERK010000294.1:0-8961 GCA_051882255.1 Ruminiclostridium sp. | reverse complement strand
TGCCGATTGCTCCTTACGCAACCCCCGGAAGCACAGAGGTTGCAGACAGCGTTATCCCCTTTCTCCCCTGTCACGACACAATTCTTCTTATGAATCACGGTGCGCTTACTGTGGGAGTAGATATAACGCAGGCATACTTCCGTATGGAAACCTTAGAGCATTTCGCAAAGGTAAGCCTTACAGCAAGACTTCTCGGCGGAGCAAAACCACTTCCCGAGGACAAGATTCTGGAGTGCTGTAAGCTTGCTGAAAACTACCCGATAAGACACCCGGGATATAAGAAGTATAGCTTATAACCATATATTTTGTAGTTTTTACTATCAGTAATTACAATATATAGTTTATGTTCCACGTGGAACATAAATATTTTTACTTTTATAATTTGTAATGTTCCACGTGGAACATAGAACAATGAGAGGATATGATACTATTTATAAGGTTGACGACTATGATGTTATAGTTGTAGGTGCAGGACATGCGGGCTGCGAAGCAGCCCTTGCTGCTGCACGACTTGGAATGAAAACTGCGGTTTTTGTTCTGTCTCTTGATACTATTGCAAATATGCCCTGTAACCCCTGTATAGGCGGCTCGGCAAAGGGTCAGCTTGTCTGCGAGATAGACGCTCTGGGTGGAGAAATGGGAAAGGCGGCAGACGCTACCTTTATACAGTCCCGTGTACTGAACCGAGGAAAAGGACCTGCTGTTCATTCCCTTCGTGTTCAGTCCGACCGTGTAAAGTACCACACCTATATGAAGCAGGTACTTGAAAAAGAACCGAATCTCAGTATAAAGCAAGCCGAGGTTACGGAAATCTGTACTGAAAACGGGAAAGTAACAGGAATAAAGACAAAGCTTGGCGGCTTCTGCGGAGCAAAGGCGGTTATAATAACAACTGGAACTTACCTTAACGGAGCAATCCATATAGGAGAGCTGAGCTATGAAAGCGGTCCGGATAACGTCTGCCCCTCGGTAAAGCTTACCGAAAGTCTGAAGGAGTTGGGACTTGATATACGCCGCTTCAAAACGGGCACACCCGCAAGAGTCCATAAGCGTTCAATTGATTTTTCGGTTATGGAGGAGCAGGTTGGCGATGAGGAGATAATTCCCTTCTCATTTGATAATAAGCTTCCCCTTGAAAATAAGGTCAAGTGCTATGTAACATACACCAACGCCGAAACCCATAAGGTAATACTTGAAAATCTCCACCGTTCCCCTCTGTATTCGGGAAGAATCCACGGCGTAGGTCCTCGCTACTGCCCAAGTATCGAGGATAAAATCGTCCGTTTCAAGGATAAGGAACGACATCAGCTGTTTGTGGAGCCAATGGGACTTGATACCGACGAATACTATTTGCAGGGTATGTCCACTTCCCTGCCCGAGGACGTCCAGATAAAATTTCTGCGGACGATAAAGGGACTGGAGAATGTGGAGATAATGCGGCCTGCTTATGCGATAGAGTACGACTGCTGCAATCCGCTGGAGCTGTACGCTACTCTTGAGTTCAAGAAAATCAGCGGTTTATATGGTGCAGGACAGTTCAACTGCACCTCGGGCTACGAGGAAGCCGCCGCACAGGGTCTTGTTGCAGGAATAAATGCCGCAAGGAAAATCAGCGGCAAGGAGCAGATAGTTCTTGACCGCTCAAATTCCTATATCGGCACGCTGATTGACGACCTTGTAACAAAGGGCTGTACCGAGCCTTACAGAATGATGACCTCACGAAGCGAATACCGCCTTATTTTAAGGCAGGACAACGCTCCCGAGAGATTAACCGGGCTGGGACACGAAATAGGACTTGTTTCTGAGGAAAGATACGGCTTTTTCCTTGAAATGCAAAGGCAGATTGAAGCGGAAACCGAGAGAATCAAGAAAACTACGGTTCACCCCACTATTGAGCTTAATGAAATGCTTACAGAAAAGGGAACTTCCCCGATTGAGCAGGGCGTTAAGTTTATAGAATTGCTGAAAAGACCACAGATTTCCTATAATGATATAAAGCCCTTCGACAAGTACGCTCCTAACCTTGGTGCTGATATTACAGGCAAAATTGAGGTAAACGTGAAATACGAGGGCTATATAAAGACCCAGCTTGCACAGATTAAGGAGATGAAGCGGCTTGAAAAGAAGCTGCTGCCTACTGATTTCGATTACAGCGAAATAAGCGGACTGCGGCTTGAAGCAAGGGAAAAGCTCAACAAGCATAAGCCGCTGAACATAGGACAGGCTTCCCGGATTTCGGGAGTAAATCCTGCTGATATATCAGTGCTTCTTATATGGCTTGCAGCAAATTCTGGGGAGGAACAGGGTAATGATTGAGAAATTCAGACAATGCGGAATAGAAATTACCCCCGAACAGGAGGAAAAGCTTAAAATCCTTATGGATTTTATGCTTGAATACAACAAAAATGTAAACCTGACCCGCATAACCGAGTACGACGAGGTAATTGAAAAACACTACATTGACAGTATTCTTCCCCTTACTATGGTTGATGTTCCACGTGGAACAAAATTTGTAGATATAGGTACAGGCGCAGGCTTCCCTTCCCTGCCCATGAAGATATACCGCCCGGATATTGAATTTACCCTTATCGACAGCCTCGGAAAGCGGATAACCTATCTTGATAAGGCATGCGAAAAAATAGAACTAAGCTGCGAAACCGTTCACGCAAGAAGTGAGGAAGCTGCCCGAAACAAGAAGTATCGTGACAGCTTCGACTTTGCAACAGCAAGAGCAGTTGCTGCGCTGAATGTGCTTTGCGAATACTGCCTGCCCTACGTTAAAAAGGGCGGTTATTTCCTTGCATTAAAGGGAGCGGAGGACGAAACACAAGCTGCAAAGGCAGCAATTGAAAAGCTGGGCGGTAAGCTTGAAAGGGTGGAAAAATACGCCCTGCCATCGGGAGATAAGCGCTGTCTTGTTGTGATAAAGAAGATAAGCGATACCCCTTCTGTTTACCCGAGAGCAAGCGGAGTAATTGCAAAAAAACCGCTTTGATACAAGATGTTGGGAGAATAGAAAGACTGCAATACTATATATTGAAAGGCAGGGAGGCTTTATAAGGAAAAGAGGAATAAAAAGACTTGCCGATACAATAAGAAAAAACTGGCGGCTTGCGGTGGTAGTAATCGTACTCACAACGATTTCGGGCTACATTCTCTCCGCCTACGGACTTGAAAAGCACTACGTCTGCGGAATGGACGTGTACATAGAAAGCACCGACGGCGAAAACTCCACCCAGAAGGCGGCAACCGCCGCACTTCTGTTCACAAGCCCCCAGATGTACGACGCAATAAACGACCGGCTTTCGGTGAAATTCACTTACGCAGAGTTCGGAAAAATGCTGTCTGTTAAGCAGGTAAACGGTACACAAATGCTAAGAGCGGAGGTTGATTGTGGCAGCTCGGATATGGCGTACCGGCTTGCGGAAAAGTACCTTGAGCTTATGCAGGGGGTGCTGGACAATTACAAAGCAAATGCAAAAATAACGGTAATTAACGCACCTTATGAACCCGACTATCCCGTTTTTCCCAACGACACGATTTTCACGGCGGCGGGAGCAATTTTCGGTTTTCTTATTTCGGCAATCGGAATTATAATAATCTGGCGGCTGGACAACACAATAACCCCGGCGGACAATCTTGCGGAGGAATACGGCGTACCCGTACTTGGCGAGCTTATGGATTTTGACCGGGAAATAGACTATTTAGGAAGGTAAAAACTATGATAAGAAGTATGACAGGCTTCGGCAGAGAGCACAGAATAATCGGCGGACGGGAATATCTTGTTGAAATCCGCTCGGTAAACTCCCGCTACTACGAGTTCAACGCAAAGCTTCCCCGTGCATATATGTACCTTGAGGAGAAGCTTAAGACCCTTATTAAGGGAAAAATAAGCCGCGGAAAGGTAGAAATCTCCCTTTCTGTTTACAACATTTCCGGAAAGGAAACCGCTGTTTCGGTAAACGAGGGCGTGGTTGAAAATTATATTACCGCCCTTAGGGCAGCAGGCGAAAAGTTCGGACTTATGGACGACCTGACCCTGTCCTCTGTTTTCAGAATGACCGACGCCTTCAACGTTGTTCGTGCCGAAGAGGACGAGGAGGAAATCTGGGCGGCGGTTAAAGAGGTTGCAGAAGCCGCTCTATCCCGCTTTGTTGAAATGAGGGAAACCGAGGGCGAAAAGATGAAGGCGGACGTTCTCGAAAAGCTGGGCAATATTGAAGCTATGATAGAAAAGGTCTGCGAATATTCCCCCGACAACGTAAGAGCCTACCGTGAAAAGCTTACTGCAAAAATGGCGGAAATTTTAGGGGACAAGCAGATTGACGAGCAGCGTATTCTTTTAGAGGCAGGACTTTTTGCTGAAAAGACCGCCGTAGACGAGGAAACTGTGCGCCTTAAGAGCCATTTCTCCCAGTTCCGCTCAATGCTTGACTCCCCCGAGCCGGTAGGCAGGAAGCTTGACTTCCTCGTTCAGGAGCTTAACCGCGAAACCAACACCATAGGCTCCAAGGCTCAGGACATCCGTGTTACCCGCATAGTGGTTGACGTCAAGAGCGAGATTGAAAAGATTAGAGAGCAAATACAGAATATAGAGTGATTTTGAGAGGGTATTGAGAGAGCAAGAGATTTTGAGCCAAGGGGCTGCCCGCCCCCAAAATAAATTCTTCCTCTTGAGGAGGTATGCGCCATAGCGCATACCGACGGGTTCAAAAATCGTAGATTTTTGAACATACCCCGGCAAGCGCGACGGCGCTTGACCCGTTTGAAGCTTGATTGCAGATTTTGTTTGTAATAAGGCAACAGATACACATTCACAGTTTTTCTGCGTTTGTTTTTCTCTCAATTCTGCGCAGTGCGGCGGTTTTGCTTAATGGGATAGTGACGAGTTATGACTAATGTTCGTTGATATTTGCTATTGCCGCCCGTTTTGCGCGAAGCGTCTGAAAGTTTTCCGCGCAGCTTGCTGCGGTCCCTTCTTACAAAAGGGCTGAAAATCTATTATCTCAAACTCTCTCTAACTCTCTCAAATTCTCTTCCCTCTCCCCCACTCTGCAAAAATCAACCGCCCACGCAAAGCGTGGGCGGTTTCTGTATATTCTCTTATTCCTCGTTTGTGTCCTGCTCGGAAGCTTCTTCCTCTTCTTCCTCCTCGGGTTCGTCGGTGATAACCTCGGCGGCTTCCTCGGCTTCAGCCCTTAGGATTTCCTCCTCGCTTGCCTGTTCGATTTCCTCGGTAGCCTCGGAGTCGTCGTGTTCTGTTCTTGAGAAGGTAACAACTCTGCTGTCGTCGGTAAGCCTCATAACCCGGACTCCCGTAGCGTATCTGCCCATGGGCCGCAGGTCGTTTGCACGGATACGGATAATAACGCCGTCGGTGTTGATAAGGATAACGTCGTCGTCAGTGCCGAGTGCCCTTATACCGCAGACATAACCCTTTTCCTCGCCTGTCTTGTAGTTCAGCAGACCAAGTCCGCCCCTGTTCTTAACAGGATAGTGCTTAAGCTCGGTGCGTCTTCCTAAGCCCTTGTCAGTAACAGTCAGGATAGTCATTTCGTTGTTGTAAATCTTAGTTGTACCAACAACATAGTCGCCCTCTCTGAGCTTTATTGCTCTTACGCCCTGAGCGGTTCTGCCCATACTGCGTATTCTTGTTTCATTGAAGCGGATAGCTGCGCCGTTTCTTGTGGCAACAAGTACTGTTGAGTCGCCCTCGGTGAGGTGAGCCGCCGCAATTTCGTCTCCCTCGGCAAGATTAATTGCCCTGAGACCGTTCTTGCGGACGTTCTTGAATGCAGACAGGGGAGTTCTCTTGATTTTTCCTGACTTTGTAACGCAGATAAAGAACTTATTCTCCGCAAAGTCCGTTGTCTTCATCATAGAAGCAATCCGCTCGTTTTCTGCAAGCTGGAGAAGGTTTACAACATTTGTTCCTCTGCTCTGCTTTGAGCCTTCGGGAATTTCGTAGCATTTCAGCTTGTACATATTTCCCAGGTTTGTTATAAACAGTATGTTATCGTGTGTGGAAGAGATAAATACGTTTTCAACGAAGTCCTCTTCCCTCTGCTTCATGCCCGAAACGCCCTTACCGCCTCTTTTTTGCAGGTTGTAAAGCTCCACGGGCTGCCGCTTAAGATAACCGAGATTTGTATAAGTAAGAACGCACTCCTCAACAGGGATAAGGTCCTCAATATCAACTTCGCCGCTTACTTCCTCAATAGCAGTTCTGCGCTCATCGCCGTACTTCTTTCTTATAACCTCAAGCTCCTCACGGATAACTCCGTAAATCTTCGCCTTATCGGAAAGAATTTCGGTGTAGCTTGAAATCTTGCCCATTATATCCGCAAGCTCTTCTTCAATCTTTTCCTTTTCAAGACCTGTAAGCTGAGCAAGGCGCATCTGAACTATAGCGTCAGCCTGCTGCTCCGAAAGACCAACCTCCTGCTCAAACTGAATACCCTTGTACTTCTCGTCCATCGCCCGCACAAGAAGCTGTGTAAGGTCAGCCTCCGCAAAGCGCTCCATCAAGCGCTGCTTGCCCTCCTGAACAGTCTTGCTGCTTCGCAGGATTGCAATAACCTCGTCGATATTATCAATTGCCAGCATAAAGCCCTGTAAAAGGTGGGCTCTGTTCCTTGCCTTTTCAAGGTCGAAGCGGGTCCTGCGCTCGATAACCTCAACCTGGAAATCAAGGTAATTTGTAAGCATATCCTTTAAGGGCAGTATCTTAGGCTCGCCGTTTACGAGAGCAAGCATAATAACGCCCACGGTATCCTGAAGCTGTGTAAAGGAGTAAAGCTTGTTTAAAACTACGCTTGCATTAGCGTCACGCTTAAGCTCGATAACGATTTTCATACCGTTTCTGTCGGACTCGTCTCTGAGGGTAGAAATTCCCTCAATTCGTTTATCCCGCATAAGCTCGCCGATAGATTCAAGCAAACGCGTCTTGTTTACCATGTATGGAATTTCGGTTATAACAATTCTTGTATGTGTTTTTTCTTCGACAATTTCAGCTCTGCCACGGAGGATTATCTTGCCTCTGCCCGTATAATAAGCGGAGCGTATACCCGAATGTCCCATAATAATGCCGCCCGTGGGGAAGTCGGGACCCTTAATGCAGCTCATCAGGCTTTCAATCGAAGCGTCGGGATTGTCTATAAGCAGGTCGATAGCGTCGATAACCTCGCAGAGGTTATGGGGCGGGATATTTGTCGCCATACCAACCGCAATACCCACGCTTCCGTTTACAAGAAGATTCGGGAAACGGGAAGGAAGAACAATAGGCTCCTTCAGCTTATCATCGTAGTTTGTACCGAAGTCAACGGTATTCTTTCCTATATCCTGGAGCATTTCGTTTGCGATTTTCGCAAGTCTTGCCTCCGTATAACGGTAAGCGGCAGGCGGGTCGCCGTCGATTGAACCGAAGTTGCCGTGACCATCAATCATAGGATAGCGCAGAGAGAAGTCCTGCGCCAGTCGTACCATAGCGTCATAAACCGAAGCGTCGCCGTGGGGGTGATATTTACCGAGAACCTCACCGACGGTGTAGGCGCACTTGCGGTAGGGCTTATCCGAGGTATTGCCTGCGTCGTTCATTGTGTAAATGATACGGCGGTGAACAGGCTTAAGACCGTCCCTTACGTCCGGCAGCGCTCTTGAAACTATAACCGACATTGAGTACTGGAGAAAGGAGGTTTTCATTTCACGCTCAATATCCACGTTTATAAGCTTCTCGTTGGGGTGTATGATTTCGTTGTTTTCCATTATGTTATTCCTTCCTGATAGAAGTTATTTCTTTTTATTGCATTACTGCTTACGCACCTATTGCCTTGTCGGCAAAATAAGCCCTTACCTGCTCTGCTTCCTCGTCGGAAAGACAGCGCAGCGGTATTGTGTGTATATATGCCCTGTTCACAAAAAGGAAGAACAGACCCTCTTTCTCCTGAAAGCGTATATCCGTTTCAGCCAGCCTATATACCGTTTTTTCGGGCTTTGTATTATCCGCCACAAGCTCGGGATTTTCCGCAATTTCCTTTGCCGCCTCGCTTCCCTCCTCAACGGTGATAACGCCCTGTGAGGTTATAGCTACGGTTTCGGTTTCCTGTGGCTCTTCGGAAATTTCCGTTTCAATTTCAATACGGTCGTCAAAAAATGCAGCCGTATAGGTTTCGTCGTTAAGCTCCGACAGTGTTCTTACCAGCCGTTTTCTGATTGTAACAGGCTTAACCCAGTTAAAAACCAGAATACCCGCCGCAAGTCCTCCTGCAATATAACCTGCGGGATTTGTGGGATTCTTGATTGCAAGGTCAACGCCAAGCAGGATTACAATGAGATAGACAATGGAGAAAAGTATCTGCTTTTTCATAGCAAATTTGTTCTGAAAGGCGATATACGCCCTTTCGATTTCCTCCGTTTTAGCGTCAAAGCTTATCCTAAAAAGTTCTTTCATATCATAAGTCCGTCAGTGTACCCCGCCCGAGACAAGCAGCAGTACCGCCAGAGCAATCATGCCTGCCGCCCCAAGAGCCGAGATAACGGCGTCGCCTTTCTTTTTTTTGTGCAGGAACTTCGTAACGCAAAGTCCCAGATATATTCCGCCGGAAAAGAGTATGCCTGCCGCCGAAAGGGTAAAGTCCCCGCCGGTAACAAGTGTAAATGCACAAGCCAGCCAGGTTATAAGCACCGCCCATTTCACGATTTTCCGAGCCTCGGCGCAGATGTCCCCGTCCTCAAACTCAATCTTGTCCATCACCGACTCGTGCTTCTCCGCATCGGAATAAATCTTCTCCATCCGGTTAAGCTTATCTATCTGCTTCTCGTTATTTTCTTCCGAATTCATAACTTTCCTTTCATGTTTGCTGAGATTTTATTGAGAGATTTTAAGAGATTTTGAGATTTTGAGCCAAGGGGCTGCCCGCCCCCTTGACCCCCGGCAAGCGCAACGGCGCTTGACCCGTTTGA
>JBJERK010000293.1:0-8971 GCA_051882255.1 Ruminiclostridium sp. | reverse complement strand
AGAGGAATAAAATATGAATGATAAATTAAATATCTGTCTTATGAACGATTCCTTTCCGCCCCTTATAGACGGAGTTGCAAACGCTGTTATAAACTATGCCACAACCATACATAACGAGCTTGGAAGCGCAACGGTAGTTACCCCGAGTCACCCTGACGCCGCCGATAATTTTGATTTCCCTGTAGTACGCTATTCAAGCCTTGCTACCGATAAAATCATAGGCTACAGAGCGGGTTATCCTTTCAGCTCCTCAATCCTGGAAACGCTGACAAACAAGAACTTTGATATAATACACAGCCACTGCCCCTTTGCTTCAACGGTTCTTGGAAGGCTTTTAAAGGAAAAAAGCGGCGCACCGATTATTATGACCTACCACACAAAATTTGATATAGACATAAAAAGAGTTGTTGAAAATCCCCTGCTTGTAAGTCAGATTACAAAATTCGTTGTTCAGAATATTTCCGTCTGTGACGAGGTCTGGACGGTAAGCCGGGGCGCAGGAGAAAATCTGCGGAGTATAGGCTACGAGGGCGACTACATAATTATGCCAAACGGCGTTGACTTCCCTAAGGGCAGCGCAGACCCGGATGACGCAGCAGCCCTTCGCAGCGAATACGGAATTTCTCCCGATATGCCTGTATTTCTCTTTGTGGGCAGGCTGTTCTGGTACAAGGGCATAAGGCTGATACTGGACTCCCTTAAGGTTTTGCAGGAAAACGGGAAAGAGTTCAGAATGATTTTCGTTGGTGACGGCGGAGACCGTACTGCAATAGAAAAATCCGCAGAGGAGCTTGGGCTTTCTGAGCGCTGTATTTTTACGGGTGCAATAAACGACAGGGAGGAATTAAGGGTTTACTATACCGCTTCGGATTTGTTCCTGTTCCCTTCCCTTTACGACACAAACGGAATAGTTGTGCGTGAAGCGGCTGCCTGCGGTCTTCCAAGTATCCTTATCAGCGGAAGCTGTGCCGCTGAGGACTTTACTTCTTATGAGAACAGCATACTTACCGAAAATAATACCGAGGCGTTTTCAAAGGAGCTGATTTACGCCTGTGAACATCTCAGCGAGCTTAAGAAGCTGGGAGAAAACGCTATGAACGAGGTTTATCTTTCCTGGGAGGACGCTGTTAAAAACGCATATCAGCGGTATTTTACAGTTATTGACAACTATAAAAGAGGGATTACCCAGAAAAAGGAAACAAAAGCGCAGGAAATTCTGTTTTCTTCTATCTCCGATATTACAAACTCAATCCAGAAGGTAAGAAGCATTACTGCCTCCACAAAAGCGATAAGCAAGCGCTTTTCACACAAGGTTATCAAAACAGGCAAAACCATTACCAGCAGCATAACCACAAATATCAAGGAGCTTGCCGAAAAAATAGAGAACAACCCGAAATAACAATGGCAAAAAAATGCTGATTGTCGGCATTATTATTCTATAAGCTTCATATTACCGATGATATAATAAAGGTATCAGAATTATCATTGAAAGGAAGGGTTAATATGAAGCGAAGAAGACTGACTGCTATGTGTGCAGCGTTTTCCCTCATTTTAAGCTCATGTGCAGGCGGAAGAGAGGCACAGCAAAGCGTTACCGAAACAACCACATCCGCTGAAACTACCAATCTCAAGGAACTTGACAACGAGATTGACTGGGAGGGCATGGCTGACATTGACAGCGTTGATACCGATAACGAGGCGGGAACAGGAAAGCTTTACGAGCCCGGTAAAAAAGCAGGCCTTGTAAAGGCGCTCTGCTATTATGATCTGGCAGATACGCAGCCGGAGCTTGCAGAGCTTCTTGCCCAGAGATACGGCGGTACAATTGAAACCGAAATTACAACCTCAGGAAGCGCTTATTTCGACAAGCTTGGTGTTCTTATTGCCTCGGGAAGCTCCCCGGATATTGTGCGCTATGACTGGATGGCTTATCCTACCGGAATTTCCAAAGGAATGTATACGCCCCTTGACGACTGGCTGGATATGGACTCTCCCGTATGGTCTGAAGAAAAGGAAGTAATCGAGTCCTTCAACTACCTTGGCGAGCACTACTATTACCCCTCAAGCGTTCAGACAAATTTTGCCATGATTTACAACAGACTCAGCTTGCAGGAGGTCGGACTTCCCGACCCTATGGATTTGTACTTTGACGGAAACTGGACATGGGATACCTTTAAAGACCTGCTTGTAGAATGGCAGAAGCAGGGCGATGATTATGTCGGCTTTACAGGCGGCTCCTGGGCCTCTATGATGTTTGCAAATACAACAGGAGTAAAGATTATTGATATGACCGGTACGGATATTATCAATAATATGAAAAACTCCGACGTTCAGCGTGCTATGGACTGGTGTTCCGAGCTTAAAAAGCAGGGCTTTGTAGGCGACGGCTTTGTTGACCCGGGCGCAGCCTTTATCGACGGTAAGCTTCTATTCCTTGGAATGGGACTTACTTGGGGCTACGAAAGCGCTCAGGAGACAATGTTCAAGAAGGGTCTTGACGCCGATATATGTGCAGTTCCCTTCCCCCGCGACCCTAATGCAGACAAGTATTACCTTGCGTCAGACACCTTCGGTTTTCTTGTTCCCTCCGGCGCACAGAACGTACAGGGTGCAGTTGACTGGATTCTCTGCGGAAGAATGTACGAAACCGACCCTGATATAGTGGCAAAAGACCATGCAGAAAAAATGGATACAAACCCGGTATACTACGCAAAATGTTCCGGCTGCAAATACAACTTTACCGAAAACGGCAATGATGATCTGTCCTCTTGTCCCGAATGCGGTACTGCAAGAAAACAGAAATTCAAGGCTACATACAGCGAGCGGCAGCTTCAGATTATCGATGATATGATTAACCCTGAAAAATTCTCTTTTGTATTTGATAACTCCGTTGGCTTCAATGATGATTTCTCCGCTATTCTTACCGGAGATGAAAACTCTCTGTATGACGGACCCTTATATTACGGTTCTTCCTACTCGCAGTTAAGGGAAATCAATTATGGAATAGTTGAGTCGTATCTTGAACCTTACAGAGCGCTTTTAAAGCAATAATAAGCAAAGCCGCAGAGTAGAATATACCCTGCGGCGATTTATCAGCCGTACTGCTTTCTGTAATCAAGGGGAGCCATTCCCGAATATTTCTTGAAGGATCTGCTGAAATAGTTCGGGTCTCCGTATCCGCAGCGGCCTGCAATTTCCGTAACGCTTATGTTGCTGTCCTTAAGCAGGATACAGGCATGGCGCATACGGATTCCCATAAGATATTTCAGCGGCGGCGTGCCGTATATTTCGCTGAACAGGCGTATAAAATGCCGCTGAGAATAGTGAGAAACCGAAAGCAGGGTTTCCATTCTTATATCCTCACTGTATCTGCTTTCCATATACGCTGCGGCTTCTGCAATACCCTCAACCTCCCTGCGCTTTTCTGTATGCCCGTACATACGGGAAAACAGAACGGCAAGCTGGAGAAAATATACGGTAAGCATTGTTTTTGAGCCTTTGCTGCCGCTTTCATATTCATTTACTGCGGCAGCTATTATATCTTCCGCACGGTGAAAGCTGTCAGTATCAAGTACAAGCCGGCTCATAAAGCCGCGTTGATTCACAAGACGGGGCTCAAGCAGAAATAAAGCGTGAAAGCCGGGAAGCTGCTTTATATCGTAATCGGCGGAAAGGAAAAAATCCGGCCGGAACATAATATTGCAGATACGGAAGTTTTCGGGATTGTCATAACCATGGACAATTCCCTTTCCTGCAACAAAAACATCGCCCTTGCTTATTTTATAACGCTCTTCGCCTACAACGTGGATTGCGCTTCCGCTCAGCACCACAACAAGCTCGCTGAAATCCTCGTGACCGTGGATATACATATCCTCGCTGTGGCCGCCGTACTGTATATAAAAAGGAAAGCTTTCGTCGTTCGTAAAGTAACAGAGTTTCATTTCATACATAACATCAGCTCCTCTGCATTACATTTTATCACAACTATAAACTTATTGCAATAATCTTTTAAACTGAAAGGAAAATATTATGCCTAATCCATATCTCCCTTCATGGGAATATATACCCGACGGAGAGCCTCGGGTTTTCGGAGACCGTATTTATGTATACGGCTCACACGACAGAGTAAACAGCGAGCTTTTCTGCGATTATAAGCTTAAGGTCTGGTCTGCTCCTCTTAACGACCTGAACAAATGGGTCTGTCACGGAACGGCTTTTTCCACACGGGATTTCAAGGGGCATAAATCCGATGTTGACTGGACTGATAACGAGCTTTTTGCACCCGACGTTGTGGAAAAGGACGGAAAATATTATCTCTATGCCTATATCGTAGGTGCAAAGGGCTGCGTTGCGGTAAGCGACCATCCGGAGGGACCCTTCAGGCTTATTTCAACCTACAAGTACAACATTGAAAAGCACTACGATGACGGCACTTTTATTGACCCGGGTGTGCTTGTGGACGATGACGGACGGGTTTATGTGTACTGCGGTTATTTAGGCTCATATATGGCGGAAATCAACCCGGACAATATGTACGAAGTAATCGACGGAAGCTATAAGGAGGGTATTATTCCCGTTGAAGAACCCCATTGTTTCTTTGAGGCTTGCTCTCCAAGAAAGGTAGGAAATACCTACTACCTTATCTACTCACCTAAAATCGGAAGCAGGCTTGACTATGCCACCTCCGACTCTCCTACCGGTCCTTTTAAGTACAGAGGCACTATAATTGACAACGGAATTGACTACCCCGGCGGAAACGACCATGGCTCAATTATGGAGATTAACGGGCAGTGGTACATATTCTATCACCGTATGACAAACGGTTCTATTATGTCAAGACGGGGCTGTGTTGAAAAAATAGAGATACTCCCCGACGGCACTATCCCACAGGTGGAAATGACCTCCCTTGGCTTTGAGGAATATCTTAATCCCTTTGAATTTACCGCGGCAGATACTGCCTGCGTACTGACAGGCGGCTGCTTCATAACGGAAAAGGACATAACCGAGCGTTACATAACCGGTATTACCGACGGCTCTGTAATGGGCTGGAAATACTTTGAGTTCGGAACGGAAAATACGCCCCTTAAGCTTATGCTTAAAATAAGGGGCTGCGGCTGTAAGGGCAGAATCAGGGTTTTTGCCGACTCTCCCGAGGGCGAAGAAATAGGCTGTGGAGAGTTCGGAACGTCAGACGGTATCATATCGGTTGAGCTGAAACCGATAAGCGGCAGAAAGGCTGTTTTCCTTAAAGCCGAGGCAGGCTACGAAGGCTGGGCGGCGGATATGTTCAAAAATCGTCAGCTTTTCGAGCTTATATCCTTCGTCTTTGTAGGATAATGCAGCAGAAAGGACTAAATATGAAAATGGAGAAAATTACAGCATTTTTTCTGAGCGTACTTATAGCTTTATGCTCCTGCGGGACAGATAAACCTGCTGAAACAGAAGCTCCCGCTCCTGTTTCAGAAGCAACGAGCACAGAAATGCGGGATATTACAACTGCGGAGCTTGTACGGGATATGGGTATAGGTATAAATCTCGGAAATACATACGAAGCCTGCGGAAGCTGGATAAGTTCCGAGAATGGCGTTGCAGGCTATGAAACCGCCTGGGGCAGCCCACAGATTAAAGAGGAAATGATTAAGGGCTATAAGGAGGCAGGCTTTGGCGTACTGAGAGTTCCCGTGGCATGGTCAAACCTTATGGAGGAGGACTACACCATAAGCTCCGAATTAATGGCGCGGATAACCCAGGTTGTAGACTGGGCGCTTGACAGCGGTCTTTACGTTATCCTCAACATTCACTGGGACGGCGGCTGGTGGGAAAAGTTCCCTACCGACAAGGATGAATGTATGAAAAAATACACCCGTATCTGGGAGCAGATATGCGAAAACTTCAAGGACAAGTGCGACCACCTTATGTTTGAGTCGTTGAACGAGGAGGGCTGCTGGAACGACGTATGGAACAGATACGGCGGTACAACCGGAAAAGAGGAGGCTTACGCCCTGCTTAACGAAATCAATCAGAAATTTGTTGATATTGTTCGTGGAAGCGGCGGAAACAACGGAAAAAGGCACCTGCTGATTGCAGGCTATGCAACGGATATAGAGCTTACCTGCGACCCACTTTATGAAATGCCTGACGACCCCGAAAACCGCTGCGCTGTTTCTGTTCATTACTACACGCCCTCAACCTTCTGTATTCTTGAAAAGGACGCAAGCTGGGGAAAAGCCCGGACAACCTGGGGAACTGAAAAGGACATTAATGAGCTTAACAAGAACTTCAAGCTTATGAAGGAAACATTTACTGATAAGGGTATTCCCGTAATTATCGGAGAATACGGCGTTTCCACAAAGAACAAGGAGCCGGAGCAGATACGGAATTTCCTTACAACAGTATGCAAAACCGCTCTTGAATACGACCTCTGCCCTGTTCTCTGGGATATTACTGATGTTTTCTATGACAGAATTAACTGCAAAATGATTGATGAGGAGCTTGCCTCGGCTTATCTTGAAATTGCAGGATAATAATATAAACGCTTTCGCCATAGTTTACGGTGAAAGCGTTTTCTTATCAGAACACAAACTGCACAAGAAGCATATAACATATTGTTCCGCCTGCGATTGATATAAGCATCTGCCTTTTCCAGAGGTGCAGAGCAATTACTACTGCAATTGAGATAAGCTCGGGTATTCCGAAGCTGCCGCTAAAAAAGCTTACGTTTTTAAGGCAGTATATCACCAGAAGACCGAAAACTGCGGCGGGAAGAACCTGTCCAAGATAACGGATATATTTCGGAGTCGGCTTTCCCGGGGAAAAATAATAAAGGGCAGGAAGCGGGTAAGCATTGTTCCGATAACAACCGTTGCAACAGTAATAATCTGCTGAGAAACCGTCATTACTCCACGCTCCTTTCAAGTCTTCCGCGCATAAAGGTAAGGGCGACAAGAATTAAAAGCATAGCGGGAATTATAAAGTTTTCTGCTCCGAAAGCCGCAAGGCATATTACCGAAATTCCTATTCCCATAAGCGCCGGCAGATGATTCTTATCCTTAAGCCACTGCTCAAGAAAAATTACAACAAACATAGCCGTCATTACAAACTCAAGCCCCTCGGTGCTGAAGGTAATGAGTGAGCCGAATATTCCGCCTAAGGTTGAGCCGGAAACCCAATAAATCTGATTTAAAAGAGTAACAAAGAACATAAACCAGCCCTTGTCAACGTCCTTTGGTATATCGGCAGTATAGTTTATTGAAAAGCTTTCATCGCAAAGCCCGAAAATCAGATATATCTTCTTCCAGCCAAGTCCCTTGTACTTGTCCAGCATTGAGATACCATAAAACAGGTGCCGTGCGTTAATCATAAGAGTCATGGCAAGCGCCTGTAACGGATTGAAAGCGCCGAGAAGAAGATTTACTGTAACGAACTCCATTGAACCCGCAAAAATAGTAAGACTCATAAGCATAGGATACAGAAAGCTGAACCCTGCGGTATTCATATATATTCCGTATGTAAGCCCTAAAAACCAGAAGCCTGCAAAAATAGGCACTGTATAGGGAAACGCCGCTTTCAGCGCTTTAAGCTTAACCCCTTTATCCTTTGTCAAAATAAAACTTCCTTTCTTTTATAACAGAGTTATTATAGCACTTATGCCAGTTATTTTCAATATATCGGCTTATCTGCCCTGTCTTAATCTGAGCCAAAGAATTTCCAACATTCCCACTGATAATTGTGTATTTCTACGAAAATGGTGAATATTGCAATATTAATGTTGAATTAGAAAGGAAATGGTATTATAATGGAAATGTTGTGAAATTGTGGGCTGTAATAAGCCCGCTTTTCGCTGAAATATATCGTCATAAAAGGAAATGATTTTATGGAAAGCTTTGAATTTTTCAAAGACCTTGCAATAATAATCGTTGCCGCAAAGGCATTCGGTCTTCTCGCCAAAAAGCTTAAAGCACCGCAGGTTGTAGGCGAGATTATTGCAGGTCTTATTATAGGTCCCTGCTGTCTTGGCTGGGTTTCGCAGTCGGATTTCCTGTCACAGATGGCTGAAATCGGCGTTGTTCTGCTTATGTTCGGCGCAGGTCTTGAAACAAATATGAAGGATTTGCTTAAAACGGGTCCAAAGGCGCTTGTGGTTGCAGTAATCGGCGTATTCTTCCCTCTTGCCTGCGGAACGGCACTGTACGGAGCGTTTTACGGTTTTGGTGCAGTAGGCACGGACGAGTTTTACCGTGCAATCTTTATAGGCACAATTATGACCGCAACCTCGGTAGGCATAACAGTCCAGACCCTGAAGGAGCTGGGCAGGCTAAAGGGCGAAATCGGCACACTAATAATGAGCGCGGCTATTATAGACGACGTTATCGGTATTATTGTTCTGACCTTTGTTATCGGCTTTAAGAATCCTGTATCACAGCCACTTGATGTTGTAAAGAATACCCTTTTGTTTATCCTGTTCAGCGGCGGCGTAGGACTTATAACCTACTATATTTTCAAGTTCATAGACAAGCGCTATCCCCATAAGCGCAGAATACCAATTCTCGGTCTTGCCCTTTGTATGATAATGGCGTACAGCGCTGAGAAACTCTTCGGAATTGCGGATATTACAGGCGCTTATGTTGCAGGACTTATTCTCTGCAATCTCCGTGACTCGGACTATATTGCAGAAAAAATGGATATAAGCTCTTATATGATGTTCGGACCTGTTTTCTTTGCAAGTATCGGACTTAAAACGGAGTTTTCAAACTTCACGGCGGAAATTCTTCTGTTCTCCGCTTTCTTTGTGCTCGTGGCTATGGCGTCAAAGGTTATCGGCTGCGGGCTTGTGGCTAAAGCGTTTGGCTATAAGCTGCGTGACAGTCTTAAGGTGGGCGTTGGAATGATGACCAGAGGCGAGGTTGCACTTATCGTCTCACAAAAAGGTCTGTCGGTAGGACTGCTTGACCCGATATACTTTGCATCGGTA